>JAFVSF010000142.1 GCA_017503885.1 Clostridia bacterium | reverse complement strand
GTAGTAGCCTGTTAAGACGTTCTCTTTATAGAGATGTGAATCGTTAGACCATTGTAAAATTTTTGGATAAATTTCGCCTTCACTTTCATTAAAAAATATAACTGTTACACCACTGTGACCTAGTTCAAAATGTGAGCAAAGCATAGGATATGGAATATCAAGTAAACTGCTTAAAAACGCCTTGCCAAATCCCTCGTGAGCAAAGAGTGCAATTCGTTTGTTGTTAGGTTTAACGAGCTTATAGCACCCTTTTTCTCTGTCGTGTTCAAATCCAAGGCTTAACAAAAAAGCATCTGTTTCACGGTTAATACGCTCTACGCCACGTTTAAAATTCGTGTCAACAAAACATGGGTGGGCATACCATTTTTCGCCTAAGGCTTTTACTTCTTTTGAATTAAACTGTCTAATACGTTTAGGTATGCAATATGCCCAAGTGTCAATTCCTTCGTCGGTTTTAGTTGCAAAATCCTCCCACGCGAGGGCCTCGTGAGTCCAGTCAAGAAGAGACGTTTTCTTATTTAATATTTTACAAGTAGGCTCTGCCGTTTGTTGGGCTCTAACAGAGGTTGAAGAGTAAATTTCATCTAAACCGTATAAAGCAAATCGTTTAGCAAGAGCATCTGCTTGCTTATGCCCAAGTTCGGTTAAACTATCGGGGTTATAAATTGGATCTCCGTGTCTTACGTAATAAAAAATCATAATTTGCCTCACGTTATTGCTATAAATAAATTATAGCAACAGAGTTTAAAAATAACAACAAGTTATATAAATTTATTAACAAAATTTTCTAATATGTGCTTGACTAGTATATAATATATTGATATAATAAAAACAGTTGAACAACTATTCAACCGAAAGGAGAGGTATGAAAAAAATAGATAGTGAAATTGAAATTTGTGAACACGAGCATAGTCATGATGAAGTTGTAGAAAAGGTTAGTGAAATTATGCCTAGTGAAGACGTGATTTACGACGTAGCAGAACTCTTTAAAGTGTTCGGCGATAGTACTAGAACAAAGATTTTGACTGCACTTTTTGAAAGTGAGATGTGTGTTTGTGATATAGGGAAACTTATTAATATGACCAAAAGTGCTATATCGCATCAGCTTAGAATTTTAAGGCAAAACAAGCTTGTAAAAGCAAGAAAAAGTGGAAAGGAAGTGTTTTATTCACTTGCCGATAACCACGTAAAGGTTATTTTTAAAATGGCAGTTGACCACGTTGAAGGTAAAGATTGTGAATAGATAAAAGGATAAAATAAAATGAAAAAAGTAATTAAATTAGAAAATTTAGATTGTGCAAATTGTGGAATGCTTTTAGAAAGAACAGTTGCTAAGGTTGAAGGGGTAACTTCTGTAAGCGTAAATTTTATGGCTCAAAAACTAATTGTCGAGTATGATGAAAATAATATGGAAGTTATGGAAAATATTAAAAAATTTGCAAAAAGAATTCTTCCAGACGTAAAACTTTTGAACGTATAAAGGTTGATAAACGGCTTATAGGTGGGTTTATGGCGAAAAACAAAATGAAACTTATAAAAACACTTGCATGTTTATCCTTTTTTATAATCATAATAATTTGCAGTTTAATTTTTGAAAAAGCAGACAAAGTAATATGGTTAATTTTGTTTAGCCTTGTGTATTTAAGTGCCGGTTACGACGTTTTATATAAAGCAGGAAGAAACGTGTTGAGAGGGAAAGTTTTTGATGAAAATTTCCTTATGGCAATAGCGTCTTTAGGGGCGTTTATACTTGGCGAATACACTGAAGCATGTGCAGTTATGATTTTTTATCAAATAGGAGAGTGTTTCCAAAGTTATGCAGTGGGAAAGTCAAGAAAATCGATTGCCAATCTTATGGATATTCGCCCAGACGTAGCAAGGGTTATAAGAGATGGTAAAGAGGAAAACGTAGACCCTGACGAGGTTATGATTGGCGATTTAATTACTGTTAGGGCAGGGGATAAAATTCCACTAGACGGGGTTGTTGTGGAGGGCTCGTGCACACTTAATACGTCTGCGCTAACAGGTGAGAGTAAGCCTTTAGACGTTAAAAAGGGTGATGAAGTCTTAAGTGGTTGCCTTTGTATTGACGGAGTGTTGACCGTAGAAGTGAAAAAGGAATTTTACGACAGTACTGTCAGTAAAATTCTCGATATGGTTGAAAACGCATCTACCAAAAAAGCAAGAGTTGAAAATTTTATTTCAGTTTTCGCAAAATACTATACTCCTTTAGTTGTAATATCGGCGTTGCTACTTGCAATAATTCCATCGCTAATAACTGCAAATTGGCAACTTTGGACAGTTAGAGCATTAACATTTTTAGTAGTCAGTTGTCCTTGCGCGTTGGTTATTAGCGTTCCACTCGGTTTTTTTGGTGGTATAGGTGGAGCAGGGAATAAAGGCGTGCTTATAAAAGGTGCTAATTACGTAGAGCAAATATCTAAGGCAAACGTGTTTGTTTTAGACAAGACGGGAACGCTTACCAAAGGCGAATTTTCAGTTGTCGGGGTGTATCCTGAAAGTAAAAGAGAGCAAATTTTAAAATATGCTTGCGTTTGTGAAAGGCATTCTAATCATCCTATAGCAAAAAGTATTTCAAGCGTGTACAAAACTGATAAAGAAGAGCGTTATGAAATAGAGGAAATAGCAGGGAAAGGGGTTGTTGCGAGAGGAAACGGAGAGGAAATTTTGTGTGGAAACAAAGTTCTTTTAGAGACTTTTGGCGTTGACACTGCTCAAGAAGAAAAACACGTAGAAAAATGGCAAACAGCCGTCTATATAGCGATTAACGGTAAATTTTTGGGAGTTATAACTCTTGCAGACACTATGCGAAACGAGGCGAGAGAGGTTATTGTAAATTTAAAAAAGCAAGGTGCTAAAGTGTATATGCTAACTGGCGACAATGAAGAGGTCGCAAGAGAGGTTGCGAATAAACTTGACATAACTGATTATAAGTACGGGCTTTTGCCTCAAGATAAAATGATAGAACTTGAGCAAATTTTACAAAATAAAAAGGAAAAGGACGTTGTATGTTTCGTTGGAGATGGAATAAACGACGCTCCAGTACTAATGAGGGCAGACGTTGGAATTTCTATGGGAGGAATAGGAAGCGACAGTGCGATTGAAGCGTCAGACGCAGTACTTATGCACGATAGTCTAGACGGCATAATAAAGGCAAGGAAAATATGTAAAAAGACTATGAGAATAGTTAGGCAAAACATAGTGTTTGCGTTGGCAATAAAATTTTCAGCCTTAATTTTAAGTGTATTTGGACTCGGTGGTATGTGGTACGCAGTGTTTGCAGACGTTGGGGTTTCGGTTTTAGCGATATTAAATTCAATGAGAACGCTCAACGTGAAAAAAATATAACAAAAATAAACTAGAAAAATATATCAAAATATATTTTAAACTATTGTAAATTGTGACAAAATGTGGTATACTTTGTCTATATGCGAATAAAGGAGGAGAAATATGGCTCTTTTTAGATTAAATATAATGTGGGATGAATTTAGTCAAAACACACTAGTTTACAAATATCCTTTTAAAAAGGCAGGTCGTGAGGTAAATAATAAATCTACACTTACCGTAAAGGAATCGCAAGTAGCAGTTTTTGTACATAGAGGACAAATTGCAGACGTTTTCGGTCCTGGTCTTTATAACCTTGGCACTGAAATTTTTCCAATTTTAACTAAATTAGCTGCTTGGAAATATGCGTTTGAAACGCCTACCACTGTTGACGTTTACTTTATAAACACAAAACAGTTTACAGACGTTAAATGGGGAACAATGAACCCTATAATGATGCGAGATCCAGAATTCGGAATGATTCGTGTAAGAGGTTTTGGTGCGTTTGCATTTAGAGTTTATGATCCTGGCGTATTTTTGAAAGAACTTTTTGGTACAAATAGTACGTTTAAAACTGAAGATATTACGAGTTATTTGAGAACTATGCTCATTTCTTCACTTGCAGACGTTTTGGGCGAGAGTAGAATTTCTGCTATAGATTTAGCGGCTAATACGCTAGAGTTTAACGAGATTGTAAAGGCTAAAATTCAAAGCCAATTTAGAGAAATTGGTTTGGAAATGACTAGTCTTTTCATAGAAAATATGTCCGTTCCAGAAGAGGTTGAAAAAGCGATTGACCAAAGGTCAAAAGTTGGCGTTTTGAAAAACGATGCAGACGCTCTTATGAGAATTAACGCGGCAGAGGCTATAAAGGACGCTGCAAATAACCCAGGTGGTGCAGGAGCATTTATGGGTGCTGGCGTTGGTATGGGCGCAGGTCTTGGTATGGGTGGAATTATGGCAAATGCATTTAGTCAACCAGCACAACAACCTGTTCAACCAACACCTCAACCACAAGGTGCAACTTGTGTTTCATGTGGAAAGCCAATGACGGCAGGTGCTAAATTCTGCCCAGAGTGTGGCACGCAACAACCTTCAGTTGCATTTTGTCCAGAATGTGGTGCAAAGGTTGCTCCTAATGCTAAATTCTGTTCTGCTTGTGGACATAAACTCGTTTAAAAACGATAAAAATTAAATAAAATTTATTGGAGTATATTATAATGGAAAGAAAAATTACTGAAAACACAATTATTACTGAAGCTCTTGAGCTTAATCCAAACGCACCTGCTATTTTAATGAGCTATGGAATGCATTGTTTAGGTTGTGCTATCGCTCACGGTGAAACTGTTGGCGAAGCTGCAGCTGTTCACGGTGCAGACCTTGAAAAAATGCTTGACGAACTTAACAATTTCTAAGTAAAAAAGAACGATTTAAAATTCGCCCTTCGGTTCTCCGAAGGGTAAAATTTTATTTGGGAGAAGAATATGGTAGAAGAGATGTTTGACACACAGGAGTCTTTGAGAGATATACAGACCTATAGCGCAAAATGTCAAGGCTGTGGTGCGTCTATGGTTTTTGATCCTGAAACGCAGTCGCTTAAATGTCCACACTGTGGCTCTAAAGGCGAGGTTGAAAAAAATTATACTGTTATAGAAAACGATATAAGAAAAGGATTTGCCGAGGCGGAAAAATGGAACCCTGACGAGCAGGTTACGTATAAATGTGGCAACTGTGGTGCTGTGGTTGTAATGTCTGTAGATGAAGAGGCGTCAATTTGCCCGTTTTGTAAGGCAACTCATATCGCAAAGGACGGATCGTTTCAAAGTATTCGCCCACATATGGTAATACCATTTCAGTTTTCTCCACAAAAGGCTACAGAATTTTCAAAAAAGTGGGCTAGAAGGCGATTATTAGCACCTCGCAAATTCAAAAAGAACATAAACGTAGACCAAATTAAAGGTGTTTACGAGCCGTGTTTTACCTTCGATAGCAACACTAAGTCTACATATCACGGAAGAGTTGGTAATAAGAGAACGAGAACTATTGGTAGTGGTAAAAATAGAAGAACTGAAGTTTACATAGTTTACCGTAACGTAGCAGGAGACTTCGAGAGATTTTTTGATGACGTGTTGATTGCTACTAACGAAAATTTTGATCAAAAAGAATTGAACAAACTATCCCCATTTAGAACTGATATGGCGTGCGTTTACGAGAGTAAATTTTTATCTGGTTTTATGGCTGACGGCTACAGAAAAAATCTTGACGAAAGTTGGGCTGACGCCAAAGATGAGATAGAAAGACGTATTAGGGATATGATAATAAGTAGACTGCACTGTGACGTCGTAGATTATTTAAGCGTTAGCACGACACATAGTAGCGTAACCTTTAAATATTTACTAGTGCCTGTCTATTCTATGTTTTTTAGATACAAAAAGAAGGATTACAGCGTTAGGGTTAACGGTAGCACGGGCAAAGTAAGAGGTAAAACTCCTATATCTCCACTTAGAACTGCAATAGCTAGTTTGCTCGGTGTCGGTGCTGTTATTTTAACCTTGGTGTTGCTGGCAGGAATTATTTAATCAACGAGCCGTTTGCTTAAACGTGATTAAAAAAACAAAAAAATGGCTAAATTTACAAATTTTACATAGTAAAAGGCTAAAATGAGTTGACTTATTTGCCGTATGTAAATATAATAGATATGATATTAAAAGTAATTTGTATAAATTACTATGACGGAGGTCATAATGAAAAATTTACTTAGATCTATAATTGCTATTATCTCTGTGCTTTGTATTTCTTTGGGTGTAATTTCTTGCTCAAAAATCAAAGGCAAGAGTAAAGTAGAAGAAGTAACGGTAACGATGAGCGTTAACGGAACTATGCACGAATTCAAGTTCGATCTTTATCTTAACTATGCAGGTGGTACGATAGAGCATTTCAAACATCTTGCAACAAGCAATTACTATACTAATTCAGCCGTATCTAACGTAAACGGACACGTAGAGTTTGGTGCTTATAAGTTTGCAGATAACGGAGCGTTCAGATCCAAAGATACTGATTATACAAGTCTTATCACCCCAACGTATATGGCAGATAAATATCTTTACTACGGCAAGGATAAGAACGAAATGAAAGATTATCCTAGATATAGAGGTGGTTGTATCGTTGGCGAGTTCGCTTCAAACGGATATACAGGAAGTGACCTTAATTTTGACGGTGCTCTCGTTTTAAAAAGAGACGTTGATACTGAAATTTCTGCCAATGCTTATAATACCGGAAAAGCTACTATGGCAGTTACTTTTGGAACAGGAGACTACTATTTTACTTCTCCAAGTGAGTTTGCCATTATCGGTATGATTAGCAAAGAAGATGGTGATGCAACAACTTCTAGTTATGCACGTCTTAAAAAGATTATGACGGACTATGCAGAGGATTCTAACGGAAACGTTTACTATTATTATACGTTAGGAACTGCAGAGTATTATGAAAGTCTTAACGAAGAACATGAAGACGTTGAAATTGCAGGCTACGGACATTACTTTATGTATGACAAAGAAGAATCTTGCTATCGTTGGGACTCAAACGGCGATGGAAAGGTTAATAACGATGATGAAAAGCTTGAAGACGATACTGAAGTAGAAGGCGACGCTGCTGAAATTATTATTAAAGAACTTGCAGAAAACGGTGTATACCTTAACACTATTCCTTACGAAGGTGTTGTTATTAAAGTAGAAAAAATAACTTTTGCAAAATAATATTTAACGCACTTGCGTAAAAACGAGCGACAGTAAATTGTAAATTTCACAAGACTGTCGCTTTTTTAATGTTTTAAGATTGCGTTTATTTAAAAAATGATAAACTTATATATAAAACGAGTAGAAAAAAGAAAACTGATATGTTATAATTAAATAAAGTATAACTTTATTTTTGAATGCTCGAATTTAGATAAGGAGTATAAAATGAAAGAATTACATCTAGTTTGCAATGCTCATTTAGACCCAGTTTGGATGTGGGACTGGACGGAAGGTGCGAGTGAAGCAATATCAACCTTTTACTCGGCAGTAGAATTGGCTGAAGAATTTGATTACGTTTTTTGTCACAATGAAGTTCTTTTATATGAATTTATTGAAAAATACGACGCAGAACTTTTTGAAAAAATAAAAAAGTTAGTTAATAGTGGGAAATGGCGTATAATGGGAGGTTGGTACCTTCAGCCAGACGTCGTTGCTCCAACGGGAGAGAGTATTATTCGTCAAGCGTATCTTGGTAAAAAGTATTTTACCGAGAAGTTTGGTGTAAATTCTACAACTGCACTTAACTTTGACTCTTTTGGTCACCCAAGAGGCTTAACTCAAGCGTTAAAGGTTTGTGGTTACGATAGTTATTTGATTTGTCGCCCAATGGAAGATAGATTCCATTTGGAACAAAATCCTTTCAAATGGGTTGGCTATGACGATTCTGAAATAAAGGTGTTTAGAATGGATGGCGATACTATTTATTGTTCGCCATTAGGTCACGCAGAAGAAAATATTCGCCAAAAATTAAAACTTTTAGGAGAGAGAGATTACGCACTTGTTTTGTGGGGCGTTGGTAACCACGGTGGTGGCCCTTCAAGAAAAGACCTTCAAGATATCGAAAGAATGATGAACGAGGAGGATTATAAGATAATCCACTCTTATCCGGAGGCTTATTTTGAAAAGGTTGATCCTAAATTTGAAATAAAAGAAACGCTTGGCAATATCTTTATCAAGTGCTATTCTTCTTTGTCGAGAGTGAAACGAAGACACGCAGAACTTGAAAACGCACTATATTTAACCGAAAAGATGGTTAGTGTGGCCGATTCTATTAAGGGTGCATCAGATTACACCAAAGAGTTTGACGAGGCAATGAGAGATATGGCTTTCGTTGAATTCCACGATATTTTGTCTGGAACTTGTGCAGAAGATGGCGAAAGGTCAGCACTTAAGAAATGCGACCACGCTTTAGAAATTTTAGATAATATTAAACTAAAGGCTTTCTTTACTTTAGCCGAAGATTTTGAAAAAGCACAAGAGGGAACCTTCCCAATATTTATATTTAACCCTAATCCATTTGATTTCCTTACTTCTACAGAGGCTGAATTCTTGCTTTTAGACGCTATTTGCGACGACGAGAGAAAGTATGAAATAACTGCGTTCGTTGGGGATAAAGAAGTGCCTTGTCAAGTGATTAAGGAACTTAGTAATATCAATTACGATAGAAGAAAGAGAGTTGCTTTAAAGGTTAACTTAAAAGCAATGGAAATTACTAGAGTTGATCTTCATATAAAGGTAGTTCCAAAGGTACTTGCTCCAATGGTTACTCCTGATTTTATCGAAGTTAAAGATGAGTTTAAAACTGTTGTAATAGATAAGAAGAAAGGTCTTATTACAAGTTATAAAGTTGGCGATAAAGAACTTATAGCAGGGGATATCTTTGTTCCTTACATATTCGACGACAGTGCTGACCCATGGGGATTTGCCGATAAAACTATGGGTACTAATATGAGAAGAATTCCTTTGGCAACGGGCGAGGAAGATCTCTTTAAAGACATTGAGTCTTGTAGGATTACTCAAGACGGAGACGTTTTAACTCAAGTAGAAAGTTTGTTTAAAAAAGAAGGTTTTGAAATAAGACTTTTATACAAGATTTATAAAGGCCTTCCTTATGTAGACGTAACGTGCAATATTTTATATGATGATAAACTTAAAGGTATAAGACTTGGCTTTGAAAATGAAAAATCTGCACAGGTTGCAATGACTTTAGGTAGGGAAAATCTCACGTTTGATTATAGAGAAAAACCAATGCACAGATTTATGCGTCTTAACAGTGGACTTACTATTGCAAACGACGGAACGTTTTCTGCTGTTGGCGATGAAACTGGTGCTTATATGACTCTTTTAAACGGCTCAATGTATTGTGCTCACTTAATAGGGGATAGACCTCTTATTGACTATACTAGATTTATTACTCCTATTGAAATAGGTTGGCATACGTTCAATTATCGTATCGGTTACGTTGATGAGGGCAAAGAAGAAAGCTTTGCAACTGCATTTAATCAAAAACAATTTGCTCTCGTATTCTTCCCACATGGAAAGGGAAGAGAGAACTCTGCAAAGTGGAAGGTTCCAGAGGATATAACCCTAGTTGCTTGTAGAAAGGTTACGACTGGTAAAGAGGTTAGACTCTTTAATAATTCTTCAGTAGAAAAGTCAATTAATGCACTTATAGATGGGGTAAACGTAAGTTTAGCCTTTGGCAAGTACGAACTCAAGACAGTGTTTATAAAAGACGGAAAAGCTGAAATTTGCGACCTTGCGATAGATTTAAATAGATAGTAATTTTAAACGTGCTACCGAATGAAAGGTCGTAGCACGTTTTTACTATAAATTTTATTAACCCTAGAAATATCACAAAAGACTTTACAAAGTTCATAAGATGTGGTATACTTAATTAGTAAGTCAACCGAAAATCAATTATTTGGGTTGAAAAATAAGGGAGATTGTATAAGGTAGTCATGGATAAGAAGATTGAATTCCTTTGTAGAAAATTTGGCATAGAAGGCGAATATCTTAGATATGAGTTAGTAACCAACGGCCACATTAATACTACGTATAAGGTTTATTTCTTTAGAGATAATGAAGAAAAAGATTATATTTTACAAAGGATTAATACTTACGTTTTCAAAAACCCTGTAGAGGTAATGAACAACATTTCATCTGTTACTGAGTATATTAGAGCGAAAATTAAGCAAGGTGGAATAAGCGCTAAACGTTTCGTTTTACACTATTATAAAAATGTAGACGACGGTAACTACTATATTATTGGTGATCAAGGTGGCTTTTGGCGTCTTTGCCGCTATATTGATGACTCTGTTACGTTTAACGAAACTGACAATTTAACGGTTTTAGAGGAATCTGGCAAGGCTTTTGGTAATTTCCAGTTGCACTTGGCTGATTATCCAGCAAAGAGTTTGCATATTGCAATTCCTCACTTCCATAACACTGTAATGAGATATCAAACGTTTAAAGAGAGTATCGAAAGGAATGATAGTGGAAGAAGAGATAACGTTTTGCCTGAAATAGAAGAATATTTGGCGTTGGAAGAATTCTCAACAAGGATGTATAAAATGCAAAAAAGGAACGAGCTTCCTTTAAGAGTTACTCATAATGATACGAAATGTAATAACGTATTGTTTGATGCTACAACTTTTGAAAACCTAGCAGTTATAGATCTTGATACTGTTATGCCAGGTTTGGTTGCTTTTGACTTTGGCGATTCTATTCGTTTTGCAGGTAACACTTGTAAAGAGGACGAAACGGACCTTAGCAAAGTAAAACTCGATATGGCAAAATACGAGGCGTTCACAAGAGGGTTTGTAAAAACCGTTGGGCATACTTTAACTCAAAACGAAAAAGACACGTTGGCTCTTGGTGCAGTTACAATGACCGTTGAGTGTGGTATGAGATTTTTAACCGACTATTTAGATGGCGACAAGTATTTTAAAGTTGAATATGATAATCACAATTTAGATAGAGCTAGATGTCAACTCGCACTTGCAAAGGATATGATAGCGCATTTTGATGAAATGAATGCAATCGTGAAAAAATATCTTTAATGGGGCTATAGGTCGATTATTTAAATAAATGTTAAAAAAAATAATAAAAAGTTTGCCAAAGGCTTAAAACGTTTGACAAACTCAAATTAAAGTAATATAATATGTGCGTTAAGGGAAGAGGTAAGACTTTTCCCTTTAATATGCGCCGTTAGCTCAGCTGGATAGAGCGTTGGTCTACGGAACCAAAGGTCAGGAGTTCGAATCTCTTACGGCGCGCCAAAAAGCCCCAACCCGAGAATGGGTTGGGGCTTTTTGCTTGCCTAGCGATTCGAACTAAATTTCAGCCATTACAAAAAGTTAAGAGAAGACTTAAAGAAATTTGGTTCGTCTTCACCGTAGCAAAGCGGAGGTGCTTCTCTTACGGCGCGCCACAAAACCCCCAAAGCGATTGTTCGCTTTGGAGGTTTTGTTTTTGCATAAAAGGGATTGTGAGTTGCAAACATGCAAAAGGAAAAAGGCATAAAATTTGTGATTAAATAATCTATAGAGTGCTATTTTTTATAGGATAACTATCTTCTAAAACCCTTTATTTATAAATGACTTTAGAAGATAGTTTTGTTTTGAATTATTTGTAGAACTCTACTTTTTCAAGTCGAGTTTTCTTGTGTAACAAATTCAGCGATAGACGTGGGGCGTTGTTGCATATAAAAAGGATAGCAAAATATTTGCTATCCTTTTATAACGTCAAAATATTTAAGAGTAGAGAGGTCAAATTCTTTCTTTGCCCTTTTTTATTATTACCAAATTACTACACGCTTGTTTGGTGCAAGGTACATCTTGTCAGTCTTTTTAACCTTGAACGTTTCATACCATTCTGGGAAGTTTCTAGGTGGCATATTCGTTCTTAAAATAGCAGGGCCGTGAACGTCTAAGTTAAGGAGTAATTGTTGATATTCAGGCTTTGCTTTCATACACCAAACTTTTGCCCAGTTAGTGAAGTATTCTTCGTAAGATGCGTTAGGAGTTTTGCCCATAATCTCAAGTGTAACAGCCATACCACCGTTATCTGCCATGTTTTCACTAACGATAAACTTGCCGTTTACCTTGCCCCAAGGAAGTTCAATGCCGTCAAACTGTTTAACCATAGCGTTTACTTTTGTTTTGAACTTTCTTTCGTCGGTTTTAGTCCACCAATTGTTAATGTTACCGTTTTCGTCACACTTCGCACCGTTAGAGTCGAAAGCGTGAGAAATTTCGTGACCGATTACTGCACCAATGCCACCTAAGTTTTCACTTCTAGATTGCTTTAAAGAATAGAAAGGAGGCTGCAAAATGGCAGCAGGGAAGGTGATATCGTTAACCGATGGGTTGTAACAAGCGTTTACCATATGACCAGGCATAGGCCATTCTGTTGGGTCTGTAGGCTTAGTCAATTTTTCTAACGAGTCTAAAGTTCTAATTTGGCTAATGGTAAGCATTACGTCAAATAAAGATTTTCTAGGGCTAAATACGAGTTTAGAGTAAATGTCACGAACTTTATCTGGATAACCCATCTTTACGCCCATTTTAGAAAGTTTTAAAATTGCTTTTTGTTTAGTAGACTCTTCTAAAATCTCGTTACTTAATATTCTTGACTTATATGTATCGATAATTTGATATACGATTTCGGTAATATCTTTTTTAGCCTCTTCGCCAAAATACTTTTCGCCGTAATATAAGCCAACTGGTTCAGAATACGTTCCAGATGCTAAATGATATGCGAATTTTTCAAGTGGGGTACAAGCCTTAATGCCAGAAATTGCACGCATGTACGCACCACCTAAATCTCTCAATTCTTCCGTGAGGTAAGAGCAAGAGTTGATAATTGCGTTTACGTAAGCCCAGTGTTTATACGCTACAAAATTTTCCTCGTTGAAAACTTCTTTAAACGCCTTGAAATATCTTGGCTCTGTAACGATAATCGTTTCAGGAATAAAGCCAAAAAGAGATTTTAAAATACTTCTAAAGTTTACTGGTTTAACAAAAGATGCAACCTTTGAAACTTTCATTGGGTTGTAAGCCTTGATATATTCAGACCATTCTTCGCTAGTTTTTACTAAATCGCCTAAAAGAGCGTCGAATTTAAGTGTGTCTGCAATATAAAGTTCTTGGTCTTCTGGGCTTAAGTCGGTTTTAGCAATAATAGCCTTTGCAACGTTTGTCCAAATACCCAAAATCATTTCTTTTTGTTGAGCCATTTCAGGCTTGTAATAAGATGCGTCTGGTAAAATTACACTAGGGCCTTGAACCATAACGCAGTGCTTTTTAGAGTCTTTCATGTCCGTATCAACAGAAATTGAGAACGGAACAGGAATTTTTCTAAGTTTTAAGTTTTTATATGCTCTTGTGAAAGACTTCATATCAACTACCTTGTCAAGAATTTGAACGTTCTTTAAGGCTGGAGTGATACCGTCTTTTTCTCTCTTTTTAACGTTTTTGACAAGTTGATAGAGTTTGCAAGCGTTTGCTAAATATTCGTTAGGGTATTCCTTGCTCTTGCTCATTTGGTTAAATTCGCCAATCATCAACTTTTCAACGTCGTCTGCAAGTACTTGGAAACCACCTGCTGTCGGCTTGTCGTCTGGGATTACCAATTTGTCAATTGTCTCTTGATTTACGTAGGTAAATAAATCGTCTTGAATTCTTACTTTTTCCATTTGTTTTCTCCTTATTTAATAACTCTTACTTTTAAGAAACCGTCAACTTTTTCAAGTTCATCAATTACGCTTTGAGGAACTTCTTTTTCGGTGTCTAAAATCATATAACCAACGTCGCCACGACCTGCACTCATAAGATTGTCAATGTTTATTTGTGCTTCAGAGAAAGGTTTTGTTGCGAAGTTTATCATATATGGTACGTTTTTATGAACTATGGTAACTCTATGAGTAAACGTTTCGGGTGCTTTAAGATTAGGGAAGTTTACACTGTTTACAATGCTACCTGTTTCAATAAAGTCGGTAAGTTGGCGACCTGCCATAATAGCACAGTTGTCTTCGGCTTCTGGGGTGGATGCTCCAAGGTGAGGAATAGTAATTACACCCTCAACGCCTAGAAGTTCGGCAACTGGGAAGTCTGTTACGTATCTAGAAACTTTACCCGATTTTAATGCCTCTTTTAAGTCGTCGTTTACAACGAGTTCGCCTCTTGCACAGTTTATAATGCAAACACCATCTTTCATTGAGGCTATTGTTTCTTTATTGATGATTCCTTTAGTGTCGTTTGTGAGTGGCATGTGAATTGAAATGTAGTCAGAGCCAGCAAAAAGAGCAGATAACTCTTTCTCGTGCTTAACTTTTCTTGAAAGTCTCCACGCAGCGTCAACGCTTATATATGGGTCGTAACCTAAAACGTCCATACCAAGGTCGATAGCAATGTTTGCAACCTTTGCTCCTATTGCTCCAAGTCCTAAAACGCCAAGGGTTTTGCCGTATATTTCGCCACCAACGAATTGCGACTTACCTTTTTCAACAAGTTTTGCAACGTCTTCATCTTTAGAAAGGCTTTGTGCCCAAGTAATACCCTCGTAAATTTTACGTGAGCCGAGCAAAAGTGCACAAATAACCAGTTCTTTAACAGCGTTAGCATTTGCACCAGGTGTATTAAATACGCAAACGCCCTTTTGTGACATTACGTCAAGAGGAATATTGTTTACGCCTGCACCTGCTCTAGCAACGGCAACGAGGTTTGAGCCAATTTCGTAGTCGTGCATTTTAAAACTTCTAAGCATAATTCCGTCTGGATTGTCGCAAGCGTCTACGTAGTTGTAATTTTCAAAGTATTTGTCTGCCAAGTGACTTATAGAATTTAATTTTAAAACGCTTTTCATTTATGTATTCCTTATTTGTTTTTAAGTTCAAAGTCCTTCATAAACTCAATGAGTTTCTTAACGCCCTCAACAGGCATTGCGTTGTAGATTGATGCTCTCATACCTCCAACAAGTCTATGTCCTTTAAGAGATACAAGACCGTTTTGAGTTGCTTCTTTAATAAAAAGTGCATCACTTTCTTCAGATGGGGTAACGAAAGGAACGTTCATAATAGAACGGTCTTTTGCACGTACTGAGTTTGTAAAGTATGAAGAGTTGTCGATAAAGTCGTACAAAAGTCCTGCTTTGTATTCGTTTATCTTTTGAATTTCTTTAACGCCACCTAAATCTTTTATCCACTCTAAAACGAGCATTGCCATATAGATTGGGAAACAAGGTGGGGTGTTGTACATGCTCTCGTTATTTGCTTGAGTGCTATATTTGAGCATCGTTGGGCAGTTTGGTGTAGAAGTTTCTGCTAAATCTTTTCTTACAATGACTATTGTAAGTCCAGCAGGAGCAATATTTTTTTGCGCTCCAGCATAAATAAGTCCAAATTTATTAACGTCTACTTCACGGCTTAAAATTTCTGAAGACATATCGCAAACAAGTGGAGTAGGTGTCTTTGGAAATTCAAGATATCTAGTGCCGAAAATAGTATTGTTAGACGTGATGTGAACGTAATCTGCATCAGGTCTAAAATCTTCGTATTTAAGTTCTGGAATATATGTAAAGTTTGCGTCTTTAGAAGATGCAATTATTTTAGCATCACCATATCTTGCACCCTCTTTTGCCGCTTTGCCAGAGAAATTACCTGTTACAACGTAGTCGGCTTTGCCTGTTTTCATAAGGTTTAAAGGAACTGCGTCAAATTGTTGAGATGCACCACCTTGCAAAAATAGCACGTGATAATCGTCACTTATCCCCATAATTTCACGGAAAAGAGCCTCGCAACGCTTTGCAATACCGTCAAAAACCTTGCCTCTATGACTCATTTCAACAACTGACATACCCGAATTTTCATAATTAAGAAATTCTGCCTGTGCTTTTTTTAAAACCGATTCCGGGAGCATACTAGGGCCTGCTGAAAAGTTATAAACTCGCATATTAATCTCCTTGACGCATAAATTTAATACTATACTTATTATATAAAATATTTATCAATTATACAATAAAAACTAAAAAATAACAAGTTAAAAGTGTTAAAGCGAGATATAACATTTTATTATAGGTTTTAAAAGTAGGAATAATAGCATAAGAAAAATAGGGGCAAATATTTATATAAAGGACAAAAAGTGCTAAAAATTTCTTGATTTGTATTAGTTTTTATGTTAAAATACAAAGGTGCTTGCGGATGTGGCGGAACTGGCAGACGCGATGGACTTAGGATCCATTGGGTAACCGTGCAGGTTCGATTCCTGTCATCCGCACCATGGTAGGTATACAGACCTGTGCTTAACAAAAAAGC
>JAFVSF010000141.1 GCA_017503885.1 Clostridia bacterium | reverse complement strand
TATCGTACAAATTAAGTTCAAAAGTAATACGGAATTTTTAAAAAAGGAGAAGAATTACCAATTTTTCATTGAAATGTGCAGTAAAAATAGGTGGTAAATATTTTGTTGGTCATGGTTTTTTAGATAGTGGCAATTCGCTAATCTACAATAAAAAAGATAGTCCTATAGTAGTTTGTTCAAAAAAATTTGCAGAAAATCTACAAAAACAAGACGTTTTAATGCTATCATATTGCGATACTGTAAAAATTAATACTGTGTCAGGAGAGGATAATCTTCCTATTTACAAAACTGAAAAATTTTTGATATATTTTTTAGGTAAGGTTAATATAATAGATAACGTAATGATTGGAGTGGCAAACGGTACGATTTCTCCTAATGGGGAGTTTGATTTACTTTTAGGTCCAAGTTTAATCGAGGGGGCGTAATGTTTAAGTTTTTAAAGAAATTAATTTTAAAAATCTTTGGTGGAGAAGAAAAGTTTGTCAATTATTTGTCAGGGGCAGAGGCGTTACCACAACCGTTTACCCCTGCCGAAGAGCAAGAACTTTTAACGAGGTTACAAGATGATGAAGATGGGGTTAGAAGTTCGTTAATCGAGCATAATTTGCGTTTGGTAGTCTATATTGCACGCAAATTTGACAATACGGGAGTGGAATTAGAAGATCTAGTTTCGGTAGGAACGATAGGGCTTATAAAAGCCGTAAAAACTTTTAATACCGATAAAAATATAAAGCTTGCTACCTACGCATCAAGGTGCATAGAAAATGAAATTTTAATGCATTTAAGGCGAGTGGTAAAGCTAAAAGGAGAGGTCTCTTTAGACGAGCCTTTAAACGTTGATTACGAGGGAAATGAACTGCTACTTTCCGACGTATTAGGTACGGATAGCGACGTAGTTTATAAAGATATTGAGGCTAGTGCAGAAAGACAAATGTTGCGAGAGGCAATAGCAAAATTATCTCCAAGAGAAAGGCAAATAATGAATTTAAGATTTGGGTTATCCGGTGGTGATGAACTAACGCAAAAGCAAGTTGCAGACCTTCTTGGCATATCCCAAAGTTACATATCACGTCTTGAAAAGAAGATAGTTGCGCGCCTTAGAAAAGAATTCTTGAAATTATCCAAAACAGCCGAATAATCGATATATACGCAGGCTTTTTAAAAATAATTTTCGTTTAATGCTACAAAATAGTTGCGTTTTTAGGGTGTTGTTTTTATTAGGTTGTATAAAAAATTTTTAAAAGAGCATACTTTATCGTAAGCATCTCGTACATACTTTCAAGGAGGTGCAAATGCGAAAAGTAGATATATGTGGTATTGATACGTCTAAACTTATAAAACTTACTCACAAAGAGAGCGAAAATTTGCTCTTAAAGATTAAAGAGGGCGATAGAGATGCTCGTGAGGTGTTTACGCTTGCAAACGTTAGATTGGTGCTTTCAATTATAAAAAGATTTCCTCAGTCGAAAATTTCGTCGGAGGATATGTTTCAAGCAGGGATGATAGGGCTTATTAAGGCTGTTGAAAATTTTGATTTAAGCGTTGGGGTAAGGTTTTCTACCTATGCCGTGCCAATGATTATTGGCGAGATTAAAAGGATAATAAGAACGAATAATTCTTTAAGAGTTTCTAGAAGTATTCGTGATACGGCGTATAGGGTATTACAAGCCCGTTCGGAAATTGAGGCCGAAAAAGATGACGTTGCGACTATGGGCGAGATTGCAAATAGGCTTGCCATAGCAGAAAAAGAGGTTGTATACGCACTTGATGCGATTGCAGATCCCGTTTCGCTTTATGACCCCGTGTATAACAAAAACGGGGATGAATTGCTTTTGATGGATCAGATTGGCGACGAGAAAAACACAGACGAGAGGTGGACTGAAAACGTTGCCTTAGACCTAGCACTTTTAAAGTTGGAAGAAAGAGAAAGAAAAATAGTTTATATGCGATATTACGAGGGGAAAACGCAAACTGAAATTTCGGTGGAAATAGGGCTTTCGCAAGCTCAGGTTTCTAGACTTGAGAAAACAGCGTTAAAAAGAATAAAAAATTCAATAATTTAAAGGCTTATATGCGTCGCAATACTTTGTTCTTTGCTTTTTATAGACATTCCTGCGACCAAAGAGGTCGCTCCCTGCCTCTAAAAAGCAAACGCCTTGTCTTGCTCGCATCTAATCCTTTAAATCTCACTTTGTAAGAGTTAGGCTAAATACACGGATGCAACGTCACGTTGCCTTGTATCTAACCCTTTAAATTTAATCAGTCATACGTTGTGACATAGCCTAAGTTAAAAAACGCCGAAGACTTTAAGTCTTCGGTGTCTTATTTTGTCATTTTTTTAAAAATTATGTTGACATGCATTTTAACCAATGCTATAATTTAGTATATTATTTTATTTTATATGGCGTGCACGCGTATGCGTGCGTAGCCTTCAAGGAGAAATCTATGGTACTATGGATTTTACTGCTAGCCGTATCGATATCATTATTTGTTTTCGTTGAAGTTTTCGTTTTGCCAAAAATGCTCTTTCAACACAATTATGCTGTAAGAAAAATTAAAGACAGGGGCATAAAAACGGAACAGAGAGGGGATGAGGAAATTATTGTTTACGAACCAGACCTTTTAATGAGAAAGCACGTGCATCGATATATGCTAATCAAAAGGCAAAAAGGCAAATTTTTGATGTGCAAAATAGATGAGGGGCTTGCGTACCTTGAATACGAAGTTGTCGTTTACGGAAAAAATAATAGAATTTTAACGATTTTAAACGTAAAAGACCGAATAAAAAGGGTAGGTTTTACAGAAGAACTTGAACTTCCTCAAGAGACCGCTTTCGTTTCAGTACTTGTAAGCGAGGTAGACCGAAAGAGGTTTGTAAACAATCTTTTTGCACCTATTAAAAGTGGTAAAGTAGTGCTTTACTCGGTTTTAAGTTTTTTTGCAATTATCACTCTCGCTTTCGTTGTAAGAATATCAATCGCCTTTATTTTAGGTGGAATATTTAGAGAAAGCGTTTTACTTTCAAGTGAGGGAAATATTATCACGGCACTGGTTGCGTTGGGCTTGGGTATTCTCAATCTTATAGTAGCATCACTTTGCATTAAAAAGAGAAATAAGGAAATTAAGAGGTAAATTACGATGGCTAAATTACAGGTACTTTCAAAGGGCAAATATTTGGACCTTCAACCTAATCAGCCAGTTACGTTGAGTCAATACATATTTGCTATACAAGATAAAGCGAAATATCTACTTCTTCGATTTAAAAATGAAAGGGGAGAAGTTTTAACAGGTATGAAATTTGCAGTTAAGCAACTTAACGCAAAGGGCAACGAAATAGAAACTTCAATCGTAGAGTGCAGTCAATTAAAAGGTGGAGCAAACTCAATGTTTACTCTTAACAAGAAAATTGAGGTCAAAAGGGACTGTGCAGATTTTAAAGTGTACCTTATCAGTGCAAACTATGGCAAATACGTTTACTCGGTTAAAAATCACGCAACGTACCTTAGTTATCAAGATGCGATAACGGTAAACAGATTGAGGCAGGAAGACGTATTCAAGAGAATAGGCAGTCTAGATAGGGTAGTTAACGTAAGAAAAACGAAGAAACCTATATTTACAGCAGTTATGGCTATAGTTGCTTTAGTTATGCTAATTGCAACGGCTATTTTGCAAACCGTTGGCTTTAAGTCTTCTTCAAAGCGATTTACTCTTTACAATATAAATTACGAGATAGTCGGTGATGATGCAATAAGAATTATAGGTTATCGGGGGGAGGCTGTAAACGTTACAATTCCCGAATCTATAGAGGGGTATAACGTAGTAGGTATTACCGAAAAAGCCTTTGAAAACAACGTAAATCTCAAAAGGTTAGTTATAAATTGCGATATCGAAATACCATACGGAGCGTTTAGAAATTGCGACAAATTGATAAGCGTTGAATTAAAACAGGTTACAAAGATTGGCGAAAGTGCTTTTGAAAATTGCGACAGTCTCAGTACGATAAGTGCAGATAATCTTGAAGAAATAGAACAAAATGCCTTCAATTCTTGTCCAGTTCTTGCTACAGTTCAAATTGAAAACAACTTTACTAAATTGAGAATAGGAAGAAATGCCTTTGCAAATTGTGCATCTTTAAACCTCGTTGAAATCAATCAAGATTTAAACTTTTCTAACGTTAATATTTTTGAAGGTAGCGTTATAAACGAATTGCATTTAGAGAGTGTTTCAAACCGTCAGTTCAAAGACTATTTTGGAGACAGCACAGCAAAAGTAAACAAACTTGTAATAGACTACGCAGAAGATATTCCTAACGAATTTTTAGCAGAAACAGAGGTTAAAAGTCTTACAATTAACAGTTTAGGGGTTGAAAGTATATATGCAGGTGCGTTTAAAGATAACGTCAACCTTGAAGAAATAGTTTTCGGCTCTAAAATAGTTGAAATAGGCGAGTCTGCATTTGAAAACACCTCTTTAAAAACCTTTAATTTTAAGGGAGTAGAGATTGTTTCAAGTCAAGCCTTTAAAGATTGTGAAGACCTTGCAAGCGTAGACTTTACTAATTCTGAAATAACCAATTTACCACAGTATGTTTTCAGTGGATGTAAACAATTAAAAACTGTTAAAATATCGTCAAAAATAACTGCTATAGAGCAGTTTGCGTTTAGTGGTTGTAGCAGTTTAGCAGAGGTGCAAATCCCTGCAAACGTAGAAACTATTGGTTTGGGTGCGTTTTTAGATTGTTTCGACCTTAAAAAGATGACAATTCATTTTATAGGTGGTTCTTTGCTTGAAAACAACGTTATGGGCTATCTTTTTGCTAGTTCTACAAGCGATAGTTATCAAGCACCAGCATCTCTTGCACAAATTTCTATAACTTCGCCCGATATAACGGTTATTCCAGAAGGAGCGTTCTACGGATTTGACGGTTTAGAAAAGGTTACTTTTGCAAGCCCTATCGAAAAAGTTGAGCAACGTGCGTTTTACAACTGCAAGTCGCTTAAAGACTTTCCGTTTACCGAGTCTTTAACGGAGATTGGAGTAGAGGCGTTTGCAAATACGGGCTTTACCGAAATTACAATTCCTTCAAGCGTTAAGGACGTAAGGGCAGGGGCTTTTGCAGATTGCAAAAAATTAAAAACAGTAAAAGTTCCAACTACGGTTGAAAGTTTAGGCGAATACTTTTTAGGCAACTGTCCTAACCTTGAAGAACTTGTTTTACCATATATGGGACGCAATATAGAAGAGAGTTTTCCGTTAAGTTGGTTTACTTCAAATTCTCCACTTGACAATTTAAAATCGGTAACGATTACTTCAGATGAGTACAAACAAGTGGCTAGCAATGCGTTTTTAAATGCAAGGGCTCTTGAAAAAGTTGAGTTGCCACCAGCAGTACAAAGTATTGGCGAAAGGGCGTTTGAAGGTTGTGAAAGTCTTGAAAACATAGCCCTTCCAGATACGGTTGAGGAAATTGGCAAATTAGCCTTTGCTAATACTAAATTAAGTGAATTTAAAGTTCCTAAGTTAGTAACTTCGATTGAAACTGAAACTTTCTTGCATTGTAGACATTTAAGAGAAGTTACTTTACATCAAGGCGTAACCTATATCGGTGACGGAGCTTTTAGCGATTGTCTATATCTTCACGAGGTATACAATTATTCTAATTTAGACGTGGTAGTTGGAAGTGAAAATAACGGTGAAATTGCTAAAAATGCGTTGATAGTATACGGCGAGGGAGACCAGCCTGCACCTAAGGTAATAAACGGGGCGTATGAATTTTTAAGCGTATATGGCGATTGGGTTTTAGTCTACTGTCACGACGAGGTAGAAAAAGTTAAACTTCCTTCTAAAATAGAATATCAAGGCGTAGAGGTTTATTCATACGACGTAGCAAATTACACCTTTATGAATAGGGCGTCAATAAAGTCTTTAGGAATTTCCTCTGCCGTAAGAAAGATTGGAGACAAAGCATTTTATTGTTGCGAGAATTTATCAAACGTTTCTGTAGAAGAGGGTCAACTTTCGCATATTGGCGAACAGGCTTTTTACAACTGTCAACTTATTGAAAACTTTGACTTTGTTTCTTCTTTACGATATATTGGCGAACAAGCATTTTATAACTGTTATAGCCTTTCCAATATAATTCTTTCTTGCTATTTGGAGGAAATTAAGAACGAAACTTTCTATAACTGTATTAACGTGCAGTCAATAGTACTTCCATCTACACTTGAAAGAATAGAAGGAAATGCTTTTTACGGATGTCAATACGTATTAAACATAGTTCTTCCAGCTAGTTTAAGTTACGTTGGAGACAATGCTTTCTATGGTTGTCAATCGCTTATGTCAGTTCACAATAGAAGTTATTCACTTTCCGTAAACAAAGGCTCTTCTTCAAACGGAGGAGTTGCGAAATACGCCAAGACGGTAAAAGGTCCAAGTGATTTTTATTTGTTTGAAGTGTTTACCGACGGAGAGTTTAAGGTAATATGCGATAACTACACCTATTGGATTTACAAATACGAGGGAAGTCTTGACAATTACTCTATTTTAAAACTTCCAGACGTTATTAATCATAACGGAGAACTTATTTATCAATACGGATTATCCAAAGATACTTTTGTAAACGTAAATGGCTACTTTGAACTTTATTTGCCATCTTCTGTAGTAGAGTTAGACCAAAGAGTATTTTACAATAACTGTCCAAGTACGATATATTACGGCTCTGATAACTATTCGTGGGGAGAGTTGACCGATAACGTAAGCGTATACGCAAGCGTTTATTGTTATTCGCCTTGTAACCACGACGGTCAAACTTGGAAATACGACGATCGAGGCAATATTACAACCAGTATAGACCAACCTACGTATACTACTGTTGTTCCAGCAGGTTGCGAAACTAGTGGATATAGTAGATGGGATTGTCCGTACTGTTCTCATTACGAAACTAGAGAAGATTATCCTTTAGGACACAACTTTGCAAGTAATGGACAATGTTCTAGATGTCCAGCACAAAGAATAAAAATTACTTCTCAAAATATAAACAATTATAAACAGTACGTTATATTTAGTTTGGGAAATAGCTTTACTATCGATAAAAACGGTATGATAAAGTCTAAATTGGTTACAGGTTATAACGCAGATATGTTTATAACGATTATGACGGCGGGAGTAATTTTAGAGTTTGATTATGGTATGTCGTCAAGCACAAGTTTAAACTATGCAACCATTCATGATTTCGAGTGTGGAAGCCGTGAGTATATAATTGGCAACTATTATCACTACAACGAATATGTAGGTACGGGAACGATAACGTTCTCGTGTAGGTATGGAGACTCCTATTATTCAGAAGATTTTGCGTATATTCGCAATATTTACTTGATTATAGGGTAAGATGGAAAGAAATGGAGAACGAACATGTATAAGTATGAAGAAATTATAAATAAATTGACAATTCAACAAAAACTTTCCATCTTAGCCGACGTGAGAGGGTTTGCTGATGCGAGCGTTAAAGAACTTGGTATACCAACCGTACAACCTGCAACGCTTAGCGAACTTAACGCAAGGCGAAAGAAAGTTTTTCCAAGCTACGAAAGGCTTGCTAACTCGTGGGATTTAGAACTTATAGGAAATATAACCAAAAATCTTTGTTTGGGATCGGGTGCAGACAAACCTAATCTTATAGTAACGCCAAATGCAAACGCTATGAATAGTGTTTATGAAAAAGGCTTGTCAGAAGATCCGTATCTTAGTGGTAAACTAGTTACGGCTTGTGTAAAAGCAATAAACGAAGTTGGTGTAATGCCTTGTGTTTCAACACTTGCACTGAGTCCAACGACTATTGAAAATAGTGACGTAGAGCCAAACAAAGCATCGCTTAGCAATTACTACGTAAAACCTTTTGAAATCGTTGCTCGCAACTCGTCTAGATTTTCACTGCAAGTTTCGGAGGATAGTGGAGAGGGAAAATACGCCAACGTAAATTCAGAAATGCTCACAATTTTAGAAAAAAATTCAAGAAAGAATTTTTACAAGGTTGTGGGTGTAAGCAGTGCTGAAAAAGAAATAGAAAACGTCAAGTCACACGCATCTGTAATTTTAAACGGCTCTTACGGTGCACTTCAAAACGCATACGATAAATACCTTAAACTTAAAGAAGAGGTAGAAAGTGGTTTGATGGATGAAAGTGAGTTAGAGCATGCCATCAAAAACGGTATGGCAATAAGCGAGGACGAGATAAACGACGCTTTAGATAAGGCTTTAACCTTTGCTTTTGCTTGTGATAAACAGCCTACTGCTCCACAAAACAACGCAGAGCCAACTGATGATGCCTATCGATATACTGACAAACTTTGTTATCAAGCAGTAGTAAAATCTTCAGTGCTTTTAAAGAACGTAAAACGAGCATTGCCACTGAAAGGTGTTAAGATAGCCGTTGTTGGACAAATGGCTCAAACGGGGGCTACAAACGAGAGAAAAACCGTTTATCAAGCACTCGTTGAAAGGTCGGAAAATTCCGTAGTAGGATACGCTCCAGGCTATGAACTTTCAACAGACAGAAGTGACGAACTTATAAAAGATGCCGTTCAACTTACTCAAAATGCCGACGTGTGTTTGCTTTTTATCGGTACGGATGAAAGAGCAAATTCAAAAATTAAGCAATCCAAGAGTGTAAGGCTTCCAGCAAACCAACTTGCCCTTTTAGATTACCTTTCAAAAACGGGAAAACCTATCATAGCAATAGTGTCTTCTGCCTACGCTTTAGATATGCATTTTGAAACGAAGTGCAGTGCAATATTGTTGACGGCAATAGAGGGTATATCTGCTTCAGACGCTATCGCTGATATGATTTGTGGAAAAGTAAATCCATCGGGTAGACTTTCGTGTACTAGATACGTAAACGTAGACGAGAGATTTGACCGTTTAAAAAGAGATAAGAATTTAGGTAAAATAAAGGTTGGAGATATGGTTGGTTATAGAGGATACGTAACCAATCGAGAAAGCATTAAATATCCGTTTGGCTTTGGTTTAAGTTATACAACCTTTGCTTATTCAAACTTCTCTTCGTACGGCAAAAAGTTTTCGTTTACCGTAAAAAATACGGGAAGTTATGACGGAACAGAAACCGTGCAAATTTATATAAGTGCGAGAAATTCTGCTATGGTTAGGCCGTCGAAAGTTCTCGTAGGATTTGTAAGAGTTCCTTTGAGAAAGGGCGAGAGCAAGTCTGTATCTGTAAACTTTGATACGGGTGGCTCGCTATTAAATCGCCTTACCGTTGAGGTGGAAAACTTTAATTTTGAAACGTATAATTTTGCAACGGGTATTAGTGAATCGGAGAGCTGTAATTTCGACATATTTGTAGGCTCTAACGTAAACGAGGTGAGAAACGTGGGAAATATTTATAATAATGGTAAAAGGCTTAGTAATGGTGGAGAAAGAACTGTTGATTACGTTACTACTGCTACTAACGTTGTAACAGATGGTTACACGTTAGAAAAAACTGCACCAAGACCAGTTCCTGTAAAAAGTAAAACGTGGGCACACGCAATGGCAATATCGTGCTTAATATTCGACGTATTGCTCATTATGATGGCGATATTGTCGGCTACAAGTGGTCTTGATATGATAACCTATAATCCTAATAAATCGGGTTTTGTAGTTACCCTTGCTTTAACTATTATAACCAATGTATTGTTGGTTGTGGCTATTGTAAAAAAGGCAACGGGCGTTCCTGATAGGGATTTCGTTACTATACCAAACGCCACGCCTATTTTTAAGAAGGAGCCAGACGCTTCTTACGATGACTTATTCCTTCGTGAATTTAACGAAAATGCAGAAATAGAAGATGAAGAAGAGGATGATTTTGATGATTATGCTGCTTATTTTGATTCTTCTATCGATATGCCGGAACTCAGTAGAAGACTTATTGATTATTCTTTAGCATACGGCTTGAAAATCAATAAAAAGACGGCAATTTCCGTTATATCTGCTTTTGCTTCTTCAAGACTCGTATTTTTAAGTTGTAAAGATGCTGAAAAAACTCACATTTTTACAGACGTTTTAAATAAATTCTTTGACAGTCCTAATTTTGAATACGAGGTAGATAACGATTATTATACTACTGACAGTTTGTTGTATGCAAAAACGTCGGCAGACGGTTTTGAAGAAACACCAGTTTTAAATGCAATCAATAATGCAAAGGAAGACGTGCACAAAGTAAAGGTTGTAAACATCACCAACGTAAAAACGGAAAGTGCAAGTACCTATCTTTCAAAGTGTCTTCGCTACGTACATAACCCATTGAAATCTTATAAAATTAGCGTAGACAAAAAGATTACGGGTGCAGTTTGCACAATACCTTCTAACGTTTGGTTTGTGGTGCGTCTCGCAGATGGCGAATATATTTCCGATTTACCTGCAAACGTATCTGATTCAGCAGTATTTATCAACTTAAATGCAGACGTAGTAGAACCTGTTGAAAGTAATTTAAATTTACACGCCGTAAGTTATCATCAATTTGTTGAAATGAGCGATTTGTGTAGAGGAAGAAGACAACTTGGGGAAGATTTCTGGAAGAAAGTAGATAAGTTTAGCGATTACGTAAAGACCTTTAACGAAGCGTATTCAATTACCAATAGGTCGTGGATTCAAATAGAGAAATATGCAGGCGTAAGTTTAGTTTGTGGTGTAGAAGAAGAGGATGTTTTAGATATGGTACTCTCTGCAAAAATCGTGCCTTCTGCATTGTCTGTAATAAAGGCTAGCGACCATGAAAATGAAGTGACGGTATCTCACGCTATAGAAGACTGCTTTGGTGAAAAGGTAGTAAACAACGCCGTAGAACTTATAAAAAATTCAGGCGTTTATATTAGCAAAAACTAATAGGAGGGGATAGAAATGTTTGTACAATTTACACCTTCCTTGCATAAACTTTTGGGTTTTATAGATTTATTGTCTTCAAAGGTTGCAATTTGGGTTTACGTTGGCGTTTTAGTCGTTTCGGTTGGACTACTCGTTTTAGCAATAGTTTTTAACGAGATGAAAACGCCTAACGTTATCACAAAGACCTCTTCGACAGACCTTTCTAATTTAAAACTTGAAGACACGGAAAAAAAGCAAAAGAAAGAGCCGTTAAACGCAGACGGAAGACCAATCGGCAGATTTAGCACACTGATTAAACTTGATGAAAATAGAAAGAGTTTTAAAAGGGCGAGTTACGATAAGCACGTAACCTTGCAAAACATGTGCGAAAACTTTAGAAACTACGCAGCAAGACATTTAAAACTTTACTATAGCGAAGAAGATATAAGAAGATTTGTCGCAGGTGCAGCAGTATCAAAAATAATGATACTTCAAGGTATGTCTGGTACAGGTAAGACGTCGCTTGCCCACGCATTTGGTGAGTTTTTAGACAATCCGTCAACGGTAATATCCGTACAACCAATGTGGAAAGAAAGAACAGACCTA
>JAFVSF010000140.1 GCA_017503885.1 Clostridia bacterium | reverse complement strand
TGATCTTAAAATTTTTGCGTTTTGCTACTCGTCTGTTACGTCTATGCTTTCGCCACCTGCATTTACGTACCAACTAGAAGTATCTTTAAACGTTACGCTTGTTAAACTAGTGCAAGCAGAAAAACGCTCTTTCTCTTATTGAGTATACGCTCTTGATAAAGAGTAAACTTATTAAATTATTATATAAAAAAGAGAGCGTTTGGGAACTACCCAACCACTCTCTTAGTGTATTATTTTTATTATTTAGGACATAGCCTTTATTTATTATCTTTTTTTCTATAATAGTAATAATAGTTATAACGCTTTTTGTTTTCACTCGTACAGAAGTTAAATACAGTACCAATGAGATTTGCGTTACAAGCCTCAAGTTCTCTTACAGTATAATCAAGGTCTCTTGCACTGAGTTTATCACTACCTACAACGAGCAACGTTGCATCTGCTACGGCAGAGATGTTGATATAGTCTGAAAGTGCTTTTACAGGAGCACAGTCCAAGATTATAAAGTCGTACTTGGTTTTTGCCTCTTCTATTATTGCCTTAAACTTTGGCGACGCAAAGAAAATTGTATGGTTAGAAATTCTTTCGCCACAAGTAATGAGATCTACGTGGTCTACACCAGTTGGTTTTACTATCTCGTCAAAAGTTTTTTCGCCCTTGAAATAATCGGTAATACCACACGCTCTATGAAGTTTGAATATTCTGTGAATAGATGGTTTAGAGAAGTCGCAGTCTATAATAAGCGTCTTTCTTTGACTTTCGCCAAGAGCCTTTGCTAAGTTTGTAGAAACAGTCGTTTTACCTTCGCCCGAAAGACAAGACTGAACTTGGAATACTTTATTGCTATCGTCACTGCTCATATATATAAGCGTATCCGAAAGTTTAGCAAGGTCAATTTCTATGTGGCTACCTGCATGCTCTCCCTCGCCAAGAGGAAGTGCTATGTTGCCACTCTTCTTCTTTTCAATAGTAACAAAGTTCTTTCTGCCTGTAACAGCCTCAAGTCTATCTACTGAAGATATTCTATCTTTTGCAAAATACATTATGATAGCGTATGCACCAACAGCAATCAACGCACCAATTCCTGCAAAAGTGATAATCTTTCCATCGTCAGATGCCGATGCACTCTTGGTCTCTTTACTTATCTTAACTATCTTAATTTCTGCTGGGAAGAACTCTCCACTACTAGAAATTTCTTCGCAGACACTAATTATAGCGTCTAATTTTTCTATCGACGCTTTCTTGTCGTTGTCACGATAAGTAAGTTTAAGCATAAGGCTATCTTCATCAAAAGAAACGGTTAAAGCCCCTGCTGAAATACTGCTGTCCTTTTTCTCTGCTTTTGCCTTGTCGATTGCCCTATCGATAATAGAATCGTCTTTCATAAGGTCTGACACGGTTGTAAGATACATTTTAGAAAGAACTGTGTCGTTATATTGTGATGACGAAGAACCTACTTCTGCACGCAAAACTACCGTTGCATGTGAAATATAATAATCGGTATTGATACGTGTGTACACAACACCCATAGCAACAACTACGATAAATAAAATCGCCTCTACAAGCCAATTCTTTTTAAGAACGTAAAAAAGTTCTTTAAGCCCAAAAGCCTTTTGTTGTTTTGCGTAATTTTCCATTAATTTCTCCTATGAGGGCATTCTCCCTCAAAATAAATTGACCTTATATAATGATAGCATAAAAAATTTATATTGTCAACGCAAAGATACAATCATTTTTCTTTGCCAATATTTTTACTTAAAATAGTAATATTTTAATTTCATAGGGTGCTTTTAGGCTTGTTTTTGCAAAATTTAATGCTAGTTTTTAAAAATTGAAGAGTTTGGATTATTATCTTTGAGAGAATAAAGCGAAAAATACAAAAGCCCACCTAGTGGAAAAATGGCAAGTGCTTGCCCAAGTCCAATTATCGCAACCTGCACCATATACGTATATTCAAGCCCTCCACTTAGCCAAATCACGAGAGGAACTGCAAAAGCATTTGCTAAAATTGGTGGAATTGCACCTAAAACAAATCTTAAATATTTGTTTTTTATCGCCTTGCCAATCACGTAGGTCATAACTCCTGCCACGAGAGTCGTTGGTGCACCGATAGCAATGTCAAAAAGCAAAAAGCCTGAAAAAAAGTTAGAAATTAAACAACCAATAAAAAGTGCAGGCACTGATTCTATAAAAAACAGTGGAAGAATAGTTAACGCCTCTGCCACTCTTAATTGAATCGGTCCGAACGATATTGCCTGAAAAAAGTACGTCAGTATAAAATACACGCTCGCTACAATGCCTGCTCTACAAATTTTTGCCGTTGAAAATTTATTCATTTTTCACCTCGGTTTTTTTATTGAAGTGTTTTCCGAAAACCTTCTTCGCATATACTACTACAAACTATAAAATTTTGCAAGTGTTTTACCTAACTATTTGCATAGAGTTCTAAAAGGTTTGTACGTTTTAACAAAAGCCACGAAAAAAATAGTGGACGTTCCGACCAAACAAAAAAATAGTCTTTGCAAAAAACTGCCCTCGCCTAGTACGAAAGCCGAAATCGAAAAGGAGAAAATTCCCCAACAAAGCATATCTAAACCACCCATTACTATAATTAAAAACGCCGTTAATGAAGTTATACGCATACTTTTTTATCTCCTTTCTTATTTTATATCCTTTTTATAAGTTTTTTAAACTAGCATATTTTAGGCGAAAAAAAATTCGCAAAACGAGCGTTTTGCGAACTGCGTATTTGTTATAAGTTTTTTATCTGTCTAAATTCTCTACCCACATATAGTCGAAATTGACCGACTCGACAAAGTCAGACGGACGGAATCTAACCACGTGGAATTTTGCAAAATCAATGATATGATGCTTAATAACCACAGGAGTTGGCTCGTCTAAGGCATAAAGCCCCTCTGTTAAATAGTCTGCAAAATTTACCCACTCGAAAGCGTCTTGCTTTTCAACTACAACGTCTTTTATAATTTTGTCGTCTTTTATAAGTTTAATCCAAAGTTTAACCATAGGCGTATTTTAGCATAAACGAAAAATTATTTCAACTTATTTCAACGCACTTTCCAGTTTTTGCATTTTGAAAACTCACCCAATATCCTTCCCCTTTTAAGTTAAACGGTGAGGATGGAATAAAAAATTGAAAACTTTTAGCACTTTGCGTTTGTCCAAAAAAACCTGGCAATGCGTAGCAAATATAGGTCGGTTGCTCGTTTTTAAATATAATTCCTACAAAATAGTATTTTCCGTTATCTCCTATTTTTACCCATTTGCTATCTTCTACCATATTACAAAGGCTTTCTTCCTTTGGGTATTTAGCAAACAACGAGTCCAACTCTTCCTTTATTTTTAAATAGAAATCCGTTGATTTTTCTTGCTCGTTTTGGCTATTGCCATACGAAAAAGACTCATTTGCGAATAAAAATTCTTCTTTTTCTTCTTTTGACTCTGCATCTTGGCAACTATTAAACTTTTCATTATCAACTGCTCTTTCATTTAAATAATCTTCTCCTTTTGAAAGGTTTTCAAACTCGTAATAGTTTGTATCTGCGATTGCTTCATCGTCATAGTCTTGCGTTTGAAAAACAGTTGTCTCCTCTTTCGCGTCATCAATTTTAAAGTAGTTCTTCGCACTTTCAATAACCTCGTTTAAATTGCTCTCTTGCGAAGAAAAATTACCTGTCAAAACTGGAAAAACACTTTTCCCATCATAAAAAATTATCGATATTTGTCCAAAATTCCCATCTTTTTGTAAAAAATTAAAACTTTGCCCTCCCAAATTATCTATTTTGTAAAATCTTTCATAAAAGAACAAATAATAGTCGCCACTTCTCTTTTCAAGATTTAAAAAGGATACCGTCAATACGTCTTTACTTTCGCTAATTCTTGCAACACCTCTTATCGGCAAAAAAGATTGCCACCCATCAACTTGCTTTAAAAGTGCCGTTTTTTTAGTTTCTAACATAATTTTTTCTCCGTCTATCCTTATTTTAAAATATGTACACGTGCGAGAAATAATAACTTTTGTCGCCTTTTAGAAAATTTTTCACAAAAAAATAGTTGACAATAGTCTTTATATGGTGTAAAATGCTAACATAACTTAACACTTAACGCAAAGAAAAGAAGAGTAAGCAAGCTAGATTGCACAGAGAATCCTCGGTTGGTGAAAGAGGAAGAATTGACCTTGCCGAACATGGTCTTGGAGCGGTATCCTCGAATAATTAGGGGATGACGGGTTCGCCCGATATAGCGAAAGAGTATTAAAAGCCTAGGCTTGCGTACTTTGTAAGGTCTTTATCGTGAGGTAAAGATAAAGTAAGGTGGTAACACGGTGAAAATCGTCCTTATGAGATTGTTCTCATAAGGATTTTTTATTTGACTATGTCCCCACTAGCGACTGATATTTAAAGTCTTATCTACATCGCAATACTATTCTTTTTATGGCTTTTTACAATTCCGATTACCAGCAAGGTAATTTCCTTGTAAAAATCTCATAAAAATTCGTCTTGCTCGCATTTAATCCTTTTCATAAAATCAGTCGTACGTTGTGACACAGCCTTTTATTTTTATAGGATAGATATGATAGAAATTGTAAATTTAGAAAAAATATATCCTTCTAAACAAGGCGACGTAGTTGCTTTAAAGGATATCAATTTAACAGTTGAAGACGGCGATATTTACGGTATTATCGGTCTTTCTGGTGCAGGCAAATCTACCCTCGTTAGATGTATCAATCTGCTTGAAAAACCAACGAGTGGTCAAGTTTTAAT
>JAFVSF010000139.1 GCA_017503885.1 Clostridia bacterium | reverse complement strand
ACCTTGTGTGGTCGAGGGCTGTTTTCATTAAAAAACACGGCGAAAAATCGCCAAAGTAAAAAATAACGGAGGTAATAAAGTTGTCAGCAAATCTTGAGGCAAAAAAGCAAATAGTTGAAGACATCAAAGCAAAGATCCAAGCAAGCAAATCGGTTATCTTAATCGACTACAAAGGCTTGACAGTTGCCGAAGATACCGAATTCCGTTGCAACATGAGAAAGGCTAACACTGAGTATAAGGTTTTAAAGAACACATTACTTAAGCGTGCTTTTAACGAACTTAACGTTACTGATTTCGACGCTGATCTTAACGGCTCTACGTCTGTAGCTTTCGGCTCAGATGAAACAGGCGCAGCAAAAGTTGCTTGCGATATGTGTAAGAGCACAAACGATAAGATTAGAGTTAAGAGTGGTTTCGTTGACGGTGCTTATGTTGACGCTAACGGAGTAAAAGCACTCGCATCAATTCCTTCAAAAGAGGTACTCGTTGCAAAACTTGCTGGTGCATTGTCCAGCATTATCAGCGGCTTGGCTGTAGCTCTTAACGCAGTCGCAGAACAAAAAGAGCAAAACGCTCAATTTTTAAGAGCAAAATACAAAATTTTAAAAAAGAGAGGATATTAAAATGGCTGATATCGCAAAGTTTATTGAAGAAATTAAAGGTATGACTGTTATGGAACTTAACAGTTTAGTTAAAGCAATCGAAGAAGAATTCGGCGTAAGTGCTGCTGCTGTTGTTGCTGCTGGCCCTGTTGCTGGTGCAGAAGCTGCTCCTGCTGCTGAAGAAAAGACTGAATTCAACGTTGTTCTTAAAGAAATCGGCGCTGAAAAGGTTAAAGTTATTAAAGCTGTTAAGGACATCACTGGTGCTGGCCTTATCGAAGCTAAAGGCTTAGTTGAAAAGTGTGGCGTTATCAAAGAGAACGTTGCTAAAGAAGAAGCTGAAAAGATGGTTGAAACCCTTAAGGCTGCAGGTGCAACTGCTGTTTTAGAGTAAGACCTAGTTTATTACCTAAAAATCAAACCCCCTATAGGAAGGTTTCTTCCTATAGGGGTTTTTGTTTATCTATGCTTAATAGCCTATTTATTAAAGTTTAAGGCTCTATCACAACTCGTGACTGATATTTAAAGGTTTATCTGCTTCGCAATATTAGCCTTTTTTACGGGTTGCGACAATTCCTGCGACCAAAGAGGTCGCTCCCTTGTCTCTCCCTCGTGAAAAATGCGTCTTGCTCGTATCTAACCCTTTAAATTTAATCAGTCATACGTTGTGACATAGCCAAGTTTAAAATATTAAAAATGTGTAAATAATGAAAGTTAGGTGTTATTCTATTTTCAACGCTATTTATTTGACAATAACTTGGCGTTAGTGATAAAATATTTAAAGGTGATTATATGTTAGCATTATATATTAGTTTAAGTTTAATAATAGGATATTTGATGGGTTCTATTAGTGTGTCTGTAATACTTTCTAAATGTCTTTTTAAGGGTGACGTTAGAGAGCATGGAAGCGGAAATGCAGGTGCTACTAATATGGCGAGAGTCTATGGTGCAAAAGGTGGAATACTCGTTCTATTGGGCGACTTTTTGAAAGCAATAATTGCTTGTACCGTTGTTCTTCTTATCGCTAAAGACGAATATACTGAGGTTTGTATAATGACTACGGGTGTTGCGTGTATTTTAGGCCACGCCTTTCCCGTGTTTTTCAACTTTAAAGGTGGTAAAGGCGTTACAGTTGGGGCAGCCATTGCTCTTATAATAGATTGGAAGATTTTAGTGTTTATAGTGATTGTGTTCTTCGTAACGTTTGCTTTTACCCACATCGTTTCAATTAGTTCAATATTGGGTGCGACTGGCTTGATACTTTCAACGTTGGTTTTCTACGTGTTAAACGTTTGTGGACTCGGTGCTGGTTATTTTGCAAACTTTACTATATACAGACTTATTCTTGGAGTAGTTGCAAGCGTCATATCTATTTGGTTGCATAGAGCCAATATTGTAAGGCTTATAAAAGGTGAAGAAAAGGTATTTACCTTTAAGAAGAAAGACGTACAGCCAAGCGTTGCAGTTACCGAAGAGAAGTAATTAAACCTAATAAATTTATTAAAAATATTCTAATAACGAACTTATAGGGGGACTTTATGAAGATTTCCGTACTTGGTTGTGGTAGATGGGGTTCGTTCTTAACGTGGTATCTCGCCTCGCAAGGTATAGAAACCACTGTTTGGGGAAGAGAAACGAGCAAATCGTATACCGTTTTAAAACAAACGGGCGAAAATGAATACGTAAAACTTGGTAAAGGTATCCATCTCACTTCTGATTTAGAAGAGGCAGTTTTATCTGCCGAAGTTATAATAATTTCAATTAAGTCGCAAGGCTTAAGAGAGTTGGCGTGTAAGATTAAAGAATTCGGTGGAGAAACAAAGCCCGTAATACTTTGTATGAAAGGTTTAGAAGAGGGAACAGGTAAACGTTTAACTGAAATTATGATTGAGTCTGGCTATGATAAAGATAAACTTGCAGTGTGGGTTGGGCCAGGACATATTCAAGAGTTTACTCAAGGCAAACCAAATTGTATGCTTATTGATGGCTATAATAAAGAACTTGTAAAAAAGATTGCAGACAGTTTAAAGAGCAATCTCATAAGATTTTACTATGGTGAAGATATAATTGGTAGCGAGATTGGTGCTGCGTCTAAAAACGTAATGGGCATTGCAGCAGGTGTTTTAGACGGTGGTGGTTTTAAGTCTTTAAAAGGTGCGCTTATGGCAAGAGGGGCAAGAGAGGTTGCTCGCCTAATAAAGGCAATGGGAGGAAATGAACTCTCTGCATACGGGCTTTGCCATTTGGGAGATTATGAAACGACACTTTTTTCGGAATTCTCAAACAACCGAAGATTTGGAGAGGAACTTTATAAAGGTGTAAAGTTTGATAAGTTGGCAGAGGGTGTTTACACGGCAAAGGCAATGATGGTATTGGCAAGTAAGTATAACGTGGAACTTCCTATAACAAGGGCAGTTTATAACATAGTTTACGAACATCACGACCCTTTGGCAGAACTTTTAACCTTGTTTGGCAGAAAAAACGTAGCAGAATTTAACTAATTAATAAAAAGACCGTATTTCTTTAAAGAAGTGCGGTTTTTTGTAAAAGTTTTTTGGTTAGTTTGTTGATTGTTCCTCACCTATAGGGTTTACTATGCTAAAGCCTACGTTTACAAGGTGGTCTGCTACACGCTCTAATCCTGCTATAGTTGATGAAAAGTATAGGCTTAATCAATTACAACAGCAAGCCTTCGATATAATAAAAAGTTTAAACTAAGAAAAATTGCATAAAGAGTTTACTTTTTTCTTATATTGTGATATTATATTTGCACTGTAGTAAATATAATCTGGGTGTGGCGCAGTTTGGTAGCGCGCTTGAATGGGGTTCAAGAGGCCGGAAGTGACGCGATTTTATAAAAATCGCTATTCCGTCAAGGTGTCTTATGGTTTTTATAGTTACAAGTTGCACAGACACCTTTCCTTACAAATCTTCTCACTCAGACCAAATAAGCACTGCAATTATGATACGAAACGGTATCGTAAAAGCGGTGCTTGTTTTCTATCGGAAAGCCGATTTACAAGGCTTTTTTCTTATTTTTATAGGTGAGACAAGTGTCAGAGTGTGTCTCTGCTTGAATTTTCTCAAAAAACATGATATAATGATTGCACTAAAATCGAAACAAGGTGGGCATTATGGCAGAAAAGAAAGAAAAGCAATACGTGAGCGATAATGCCCAACTTATGGCTGAATGGGATTGGGAGAAGAATAACGAGCTCGGATTTGATCCTAATAAACTAACTTGTGGTAGTGAAATCAAAATTTGGTGGAAATGCAAGCTCGGACATAGTTTTGAAAAACAAATTAATAAAATGTGTGAGAATCTCAGTTGCCCGCTTTGCTCAGGTCATAAAACAGTTGCGGGAATTAACGATTTTGCTACATATTATCCCAAAATCGCCAAGGAATGGCATCCTGTTAAAAATGGAGATTTAACACCTTTGGATATTTCCAAAAAGAATGGGCGAAAGGTTTGGTGGATATGCCAGTATGGCCACGAATGGCAAGCTACACCACGTGATCGCGCTAATGGTACGGGTTGCCCAATTTGCTCATCGAGACGCCTAACATCGTTTCCTGAACAAGCAATATATTATTATGTAAAAAAACTATATCCCGATGCCGTTAATAGATGTAAAAATATTTTTGAAAATGGAATGGAATTGGATATATATATTCCATCCATAAAACTTGCAATAGAATTTGATGGCGCCCACTGGCACGACAATGAAGAAGTTCATCGTAGAGAAAAAGAGAAATACACACTATGTCGTGATAAAAATATTTTTTTAATACGCATTAGAGAACGTACTAAAAATGACTGGAAAGATATTGCGGATACGCTATATATTATTGAGAAAAGAAAAGGTGATCAATTATCAAAAGTTATTCAAGCCATTTTAGATTCAATTGATCGCTCATCTAACATGTGGACGAGAAAAAAACCGTATTGTTTTCATAGTAGTGTTGATGTTAATCTTGACCGCGATGAGAACGAAATTAGGGGATTTTTAACCGCAATTCCAAATTCACTGGTTGAATTAAGACCAGATTTAGCAGAAGAATGGCATCCCGTAAAGAACGGAAAACTTACACCAAATATGTTTGGGATTAACTCAAACGATTATGCCTGGTGGAAGTGTAAAGCTTGCGGGCATGAATGGCGTACAACTGTTATTCTTAGGGGAGGAAAGCGGAACAGAGGATGCCCCGAATGCTCTAAAATAACACGTGGTAAAACATTCACCAAAATCAAAGTTACAGAACGGGGTTCGCTGGCAGAACATAATTCTAAATTGGTCAAAGAATGGCATCCAACCAAAAATGGTGAACTCACACCATACAATATTACATATAAACGTTTTAAAAACGTTTGGTGGTTATGTCCAAAGTGCGGTCACGAGTGGGAAGCTTCTCCAAATAACAGAAGTAAGGGCGGGGGATGCCCATGCTGTAGTGGTCGCGTTCCCAAAATAGGAACGAACGACTTTCAAACCCTTTTCCCTAATATAGCTGCCGAGTGGGATTTTGAGAAAAACTCACCTTACTCACCATCTGAATTTCTCCCATATAGCGGGAAAAAAATGTGGTGGAAATGCAAAAATTGTGGTTTTGAATGGAACACTGAAATTAGAAGTAGGAGCAACGGCCACGGTTGCCCCGAATGTGCAAAGCAAAAGCGAAAAAAGAAAGACACTTAACTCAAATTGTTAAGTGTCATCGTGTGTAACGTTTTTTGTAACGATTTCGTATTGTATCCATATTACAATCAGTATTAAACAAAGGGATAGGGGAAACCTATCCCTTTTTGCGTATAAATGAGAAGTTTTGCTTTTGGCACTAAAAAATAAAGCCAAGCATTGCAAATGCCGAAAGTGACTTAATTGTATATAAAGATGCTACTTAATTGAGGCGTTTTTAGGTGTAAAAACAAAATAAAACTCTTAAATCCCACAAGATTTAAGAGTTTTTTTGTTAGTTTCTTTTGGTTTTTACAATTTCAAAGAATTTTTCAGGGGTGTAATTTGCTACTAAATTAGTAGGAAAATCTAGTTCTTCAAGCAACTTGTAGGCGTTTCTAAAGTCGCCGATTTTGTCAGTGCCGTGACTGTCGCTACCAAGCGTAATATACACGTTGTTTTTCTTGCAGAGAAGTAGCATTTCAACAAGCCTTGCAAGACCGTATCCACGATAACTTTCAGGGCTTATTCCAACCGTGCTAAGTTCAAGCATTGTACCCGTTTGCTTTGCACTTTCTACCAGTGCTTTTACGTCTATTCTAAAGGTTGGATCGTCTGGATGACCGATTATTGCAACATAGCGATTTTTCATTGCATTTATCAGTGCAAGAGTGTTTTCTTCTTCGCTTTTTGGCTTAAATACCTGTTTATGGAGGCTTGCAATGGCATAATCTAAATTTTCTAAAACGTCGTTTTCAAGGTCAATTTCGCCTTTTACATTAAGGACGTTTAACTCAACTCCATAGAGTATTTTTACGTCGTGAATAACCCGATTTGAGTAGCGTAAATTTCTAAAATAATTGACGCTCGCACTCCCTTGCATTTTGGGTGCGTGGTCGGTTATTCCAAGGTATTCAAACCCCATTTCTTTTGCCCGTTTTGCAAGCGTGGTTACCGTGTCTTTGGTGTAGTGACCACTTGCAATAGAGTGGGTATGTAAGTCCATTTTTGCCTTCATAAGTAAATTATACATCATTTTTTGGTAAAAAACAACAAAAATAACACAAATTTTCAAAAAATTCTAGCAAAACCACACAAAACAACGTCCAAAAACTAAAAAAATCAAAAAAATTATAAAAATTTTGTTGTTTTGTGTTGACATTGGTATTGTGGTGTGGTATACTGTTGGTGTAGAGTGAATGATGGGTTAAAATCAATCTTTTTAAAACCTTTCTTTCATTATTATATAAAGAGGCAAACATGCAATTTAAAGACGTTTTTCAAAGTGAAGAAAAATTAAGAATAGTACAGGAACTCGTTCCTGGCAAACAAGTAACGCTTGCCCACGTTATTGCAAATCCCGACCCAATTATGTATCGTAAGCTCGGTCTTAATCCTGCCGTTGATTACAGCAAGAACGCCATTGGTATCGTGTGTATTACTCCGGCTGAATCTGCAATAGTTTTTGCAGACATTGCGATAAAGGCAAGTGGTGCAGAGATAGGGTTTGTTGATAGATTTAGTGGTACGCTTATTCTTCTTGGCACGGTGTCTGAAGTATCTGCGTCGATAGATGCAGTTTTAGAGTATGCAGAAAAAACCCTTAAGTTTACAATCTGCCAAATGACAAAGACTTAATGAAAAAGAAGATAATGTTTATGGGGCGTAGTGGAGCAGGAAAGACCACTATAATGCAAGCCCTTTACGGCGAGGATATCGCTTATAAAAAAACACAGTACGTAAATTACAGTCAATACATTATAGACCCACCGGGGGAGTATATTGAAGATAAACAATTTGGCTTTGCTTTAGCTCTTTATTCGTACGAGGTTGACGTTATCGGTTTTATCATAGCGGCAAACGAACCGTTTTCACTGTATTCACCAGGAACTGTAGCAATGGCGACAAGAGAGGTTATTGGTATAGTGACGCAGATAAACTCCGAGGGTGCTAATCCTGAACTTGCGGCAGAATGGCTTAAGTTAGCAGGGTGCGAAAAAATATTTTTCGTCGATTCGGTTACGAGAGAAGGGCTAGATAAACTTATCGCTCATCTGGGCTGGGACAAACAAGATTAAAAAGTTAAAATCCGCGCAAGTGGTAAAAATAAAATTAGAAAAACATATCAATCAAAGGAGAGATATATTATGGTAAACGAATTTGAAATCAAAAAGCAGATTTGCGAAATCGGTAAGAGAATTTACAACCAAGGAATGGTTGCTGCTAACGACGGTAACATTTCTGTAAAACTTAACGATCACGAATTTTTGTGCACACCTACTGGTGTTTCTAAGGGATTTATGACTCCTGAATACATCTGTAAGGTTGATGAAAACGGTAACGTTATTCAAGCTAACCCTGGTTTTAAGCCATCTTCAGAAATTAAGATGCACATGAGAGTTTATAAAGAAAGACCAGACGTTCAATCAGTAGTACACGCTCACCCAATCTATGCTACTTCTTTTGCAATCGCTGGTATTCCACTTACTCAACCAATCATGCCAGAAGCAGTAATTGCACTTGGTTGCGTTCCTATCGCTGAATACGGTACTCCATCTACTCACGAAATTCCAGATGCTGTATCAAAATATCTCCAACACTTCGATGCAGTTTTACTTGCTAACCACGGTGCACTCACTTTCTCGGATAGCCTTGTAAATGCATATCACAAAATGGAATCTGTTGAATTCTACGCTAAACTTTTATTCAACGCTAAACTTTTAGGTGGACCAAAGGAACTTTCTGAAGCTCAAGTTGAAAGACTTTATGAAATTCGTCGTCAATTTGGTCTTAAGGGTAAGCACCCAGCAAACGTTTGCGTAAACAATAAAGAAGGCAAGGCAAGTTGTCATAGCTGTGGCGGAAACTGCAAGGGTAATTGTGGTGGAGAGTCTGACGCTGACGTAGTAGCTGAAATCACTAGAAGAGTTATTGAACAGCTTGGTCTTAAAAAGTAATTTTTAAGGGAGGCAAATATGAAATTCACTGATAGTGAGGTTGCTGCAATCGTAAAAGACGTTGTAGCAAAACTTAATCTTTCAGAGCCTAAAGCCGAGCTTGGTATTTTCGACGATATGAACGATGCTATTGAAGCTGCAAAAAAAGCTCAAGCAATCGTTAGAAAAATGCCACTCGACGCAAGGGAGAAAGTAATCTCCAATATAAGAAAAAAGACTATCGAAAATGCTGAAATTTTAGCTCGTATGGGCGTAGAAGAAACAAGCATGGGTAACGTGGGTCATAAGATTTTAAAGCATAAGTTGACTGCTGAAATGACTCCTGGTACTGAAGATATAAAAACTACCGCATGGTCAGGTGATAAAGGTCTTACTCTTATCGAAATGGGTCCTTTTGGTGTAATAGGAGCAATTACTCCTTGTACAAACCCAAGCGAAACGGTAATCTGTAATACGATTGGTATGTTCGCTGCGGGAAACACCGTAGTATTCAACCCACACCCAGCGGCAATCAAAACTTCAAACTTTGCTGTAAATATGATTAACGAGGCGAGCTTAGAGGCTGGTGGGCCTGCAAACATTTGTTGTTCACTTAGAAAGCCAACCTTAGAGTCAAGCAACGTTATGATGAAACACAAAGATATTCAACTTTTAGTAGCAACGGGTGGTCCTGGCGTAGTTACTGCAGTTCTTTCTTCAGGAAAGCGTGGTATCGGTGCAGGTGCAGGTAATCCTCCTGCTCTTGTAGACGAAACTGCAAACGTAAGAAAGGCTGCTGAAGATATTATCAACGGATGTACTTTTGATAACAACCTTCCTTGTATTGCAGAAAAAGAGGTTGTAGCAGTTGATAGTATTTGTGATGAACTTATGCGCTACATGGTTGAAGAGCAGGGTTGTTATCTTGCATCTAAAGAAGTTCAAGACAAACTCCAAGCAACTGTTTTAACTCCTAAGGGATTAAACAGAAAGTGTGTTGGTAGAAGTGCAAAAGCCCTTCTCCAAATGATAGGAATTTCTGTTCCAGATACTATTAGATGTATAATTTTCGAGGGTGAAAAGGAACATCCACTTATTGCCGAAGAACTTATGATGCCAATTCTCGGTATCGTAAGAGCAACCGACTTTAAAGACGCTGTAGAAAAAGCCGTATGGCTTGAACACGGCAATAGACACTCTGCACACATTCATAGTAAAAACGTAGATCATATCACCGAATATGCAAAAGCACTTGATACGGCAATTCTCGTTAAAAACGGTCCGTCTTATGCGGCACTTGGTTTTGGAGGAGAAGGTTATTGTACCTTTACGATTGCAAGCCGTACGGGTGAAGGCTTAACTGCCGCTCACACCTTTACTAAATCTAGAAGATGCGTAATGGTTGAGAGTCTTTGCATAAGGTAAAGGAGAGTGAAATATGGACACTAATAATATTGAAGCAATTGTAAGAGAGATTCTTGCAGGAATGAAAGGTGGTTCAACTCCTTCTGCTCCTAGAGCCGGTGCAGGTGCTCCTGATAAAGCACGTGTTGCAATGCTCGTAGAAAAAGAAAGATTTGAACTTCAAGAGCATAAAATTCCAACAATCGGCGACGACGATATCTTAGTTAAGGTAGAAGGTTGTGGCGTTTGTGGAACAGATGCTCACGAATTTAAAAACGATCCATTTGGTCTTATTCCAGTAGTTCTTGGTCACGAGGGTACTGGTGAAATAGTAAAGATGGGTAAAAACGTTTGTAAAGACAGTGCAGGTAAGCCTCTCGCTGTTGGCGATAAGGTTGTAACTTGTATGATTTTTGCTGACGAGCCAGAAATTACTATGTACGATTTAAACAAGCAAAACGTTGGTAAGGCAGACGTATTTGGTCTTCTTCCTGACGATGACGTTAAGTTTAACGGTTGGTTTGCAGATTATATCGTAATCAGAAAAGGTTCTACTATCTTCAACGTAAGCGACCTTGACCTTGATTCAAGAATATTGATCGAGCCTTGTGCAGTTTTAATTCACGCTGTAGAAAGAGCAAAGACAACCGGTATTCTTCGTTTCAACTCAAGAGTTGTTGTACAAGGTTGTGGACCTATCGGTCTTATCTGTATAGCAGTTCTTCGTACAATGGGTATTGAAAATATCGTAGCAGTTGACGGAAACGAACAAAGACTTAACTTTGCTAAACGTATGGGTGCTGAAAAGTCGGTTGACTTTAGAAACTATAAGGGTGCTGAAGCACTTGGCAATGCAGTTGCAGACGCCTTTGGTGGACATTTTGCAGACTTTGCTTTCCAATGTACTGGTAACCCAATGGCACACGCAAATATCTATAAGATGATTCGTCGTGGTGGTGGTCTTTGTGAACTTGGATTCTTCATCAACGGTGGTGACGCTACGATAAATCCTCACTTTGACCTTTGTTCAAAGGAAATTACCTTAGTTGGTAGCTGGGTTTACACTTTAAGAGATTATGCAACTACTTTCGATTTCTTAAAGAGAGCACAGGCAATCGGTCTTCCACTTAAAGAACTCATCACTCATAAATATCCTTTAGAGGAAATAAACGAAGCGCTTAAGACAAACCTTGCAATGAAAGGCTTGAAGATAGCGATAGTTAATAAATAAGTAAAGGAATAACACTATGGCAAACGCAGTAGGAATATTAGAAGTTTACGGTTTGACAACTGCTTTCGTAGCGGCAGACGCTGCTTGTAAAGCTGCTGACGTAACGCTTGAAAATTTTGATAAAAACAAGCCTGCAAACGCAGAAAGTCTTCCCGTACCTTTACTTGTAACGATAAAGATTCGTGGAAACGTCGCTGCAGTAAAAGCAGGACTCGAAGCGGCAAAAGAAGCGGCAGAGGGCGTCGGCGGAGTTGTGTGTATGCACGTTATTCCAAACCCTGAAACCGATACTGAAAAGATGCTTAAACTCAGTGGCATGGACAAAAACTAAAACTGGGTAAAAAATAAAAAATTAAATTTTAGATAAAAATCGGAGGAAAAAAATATTATGGCACTTGAAGCATTAGGAATGGTTGAAACTAGAGGTCTTACCGCAGCTATCGAAGCAGCAGATTCAATGGTAAAGGCAGCACAAGTTACTCTCGTTGGTACTGAAAAGATCGGTAGTGGTCTCGTAACTGTTATGGTAAGAGGCGACGTAGGCGCAGTTAAAGCAGCAGTAGAAGCTGGTGCAGCTAACGCAGCTAGACTTGGTGAACTCGTTGCAACTCACGTAATCCCAAGACCACATTCAGACGTAGAGAAGATTTTACCAATCGTAAAATAATTTTTAACGCTTTATACACGTCGCAATACGGTGTTTCTACAAGATAAAATCGATTGAGATGACCAAAGAGGTCTATCCCACCCGATTTTCTCTTGTGAGCCTTGTCTTGCTTGTGTCTAAATCGTTAAAAGGTAAACTTCCACATTTTACTTATCAGTTGTACGTTGTGATAAAGTTTTAACGTCTTATACACGTCGCAATACGGTGTTTCTACAAGATAAAATCGATTGAGATGACCAAGGAGGTCTATCCCACCCGATTTTCTCTTGTGAGCCTTGTCTTGCTTGTGTCTAAACCGTTAAATAGTATACTTTCCCACAACTCGCAACTGACAATCAGTTGTACGTTGTGATAAAGTTTAGAACTTAAAACGCACTCGCTTGGCGAGATAAAAGAAAAAAGGAAACAGATTATGGGAAAAGCTCTTGGATTTTTTGAAATATCGGGCGTAGTTGCCGCAACCGACGCTCTCGACATTATGTGCAAAGCCGCAGACGTTGAGTTCGTTACTTGGGAGAAAAAACTTGGTGGTAGACTCGTTACGGTTATCGTTCGTGGTGAGGTTTCAGCAGTAAGTGCTGCAATCGAAGCCGCTAGCGCGGGGGCAATTAAAAAACCTGTTTGCAAAGCAGTTATTGCAAATCCACATCCAGAACTTGAACGCGTAGTTCAAAAGAGTCGTGATAGACTTTTAAAAGCAAGAGGAGAAGTGGAAGAGAAACAGGAAGTTAAGCAGGCAACTCCTAAAAAAGCACCTGCAAAGAAAACTAGTAAATAATTTTGCAAAGCAAAATTTTAAAATTGAAATTAAAATCGGAGGATAAAAAAATGGCACTTGAAGCTTTGGGTATGGTTGAGACTAGAGGTCTTACCGCAGCAGTTGAAGCAGCAGATTCTATGTTAAAGGCAGCTAACGTTGTTCTCGTTGGTACTGAGAAAATCGGTAGCGGACTTGTAACCGTTATGGTAAGAGGTGACGTTGGTGCAGTTAAAGCAGCAGTTGAAGCTGGTGCAGCTAACGCAGCTAAACTTGGTGAACTCGTTGCAACTCACGTAATTCCAAGACCTCATTCTGACGTTGAAAAGATTTTACCAGTCCTTAAATAATCTTTTCAAAGCTAATTTTCGCAAAAAATGCCCACGTTAAAACGTGGGCATAGAGCGAAATAATCATTAAAACGAACGATATTTAGGTATCGTCTATTTTGTATTGCTAAAAAACGGCAAAATTAACAGACATTTAGGTGGTGTACCATGGACAATGCACAGATCGAGAAAATTACAAGAATAATACTCGAGAGTATCAATAAAAAGAATAACGGAACGGGCTTTATGGTGCCTATTGGTGTTTCGGCAAGACATATACACCTCACGCAGGCTGACGTGGAAACTCTTTTTGGAAAGGGATATCAGCTCACAAAGAAGAAAGAGCTTATGGGTGGACAATTTGCATCTAACGAGCTTGTAACAATCGTAGGGCTTAAACTTCGTGCGATAGAAAACGTACGTATTTTAGGACCTGTTAGAAAAGCGTCTCAAGTTGAAATTTCTGCAACCGACGCAATTAAATTGGGAATTAAAGCTCCTATTAGGGAGTCTGGAAAGATAGAAGGGTCTGCTCCTATAGCAGTTGTAGGTCCATGTGGAGTTATTTATCTTAAAGAGGGATGCATAATTGCAAGCCGTCACATCCATATGTCCCCAGCAGATGCAGAAAAAGCAGGTGTTAAAAACGGCGAAGTTGTATCAGTTAAGGTTGATAACGAAAGAGCAACAACGTATAACAACGTGTTAATTCGTGTAGACCCAACATTTACCTTAGAAATGCATATAGATACCGACGAGGCTAATGCAGCAAAAATATCTACTGGTATGAAAGCCGAGATAGTAAAATAAGGTTTAGTTTGTAAAAACTTGCAAAACGAACTGTTGTTCTCGTGTTTAACCTTTATTTCAAGGTTTACAACCGACGATATATTTCGTTTTTAACCATTGTTTATCGTAACAAAGTTAAGTAAAATTTATTAAGGATTTACGTAAATGTTAATTGGAAAAGTTGTAGGATACGTGGTATCCACTAGAAAATGCGACAATTTAGTCGGCAATAAGTTTATGATAGTTGAGCCTATTCCATCACTTAAAATAGACAACCGTATAGTTGCTGTTGACAAAGTTGGTGCTGGTATCGGTGAACTTGTTTTAGTTGCACAAGGTAGCGCTGCAAGAATAGGATGTGGTAATCCACAAGCACCTATCGATGCAGCAATCGTAGGAATAATTGACGAAGGACAGAATTTAGAGTAAATTTGAGGTGAGACATGACGATAGAGGCTTTAGGTAAAATTTACCGTGAAATGGGTATAGTCGGTGCAGGTGGTGCAGGCAGTCCAACTTATGCAAAACTTAATAATAAAGCGGAAACCATTTTGCTAAATTGTGCCGAATGTGAGCCACTTCTAAGACTTCATCGTCAACTTTTAAAGTTTCACGCACCCGTTATTATCGAAGCATTTGATAAAACGAGAGAAATTTTGGGAGCAAATGAGGGTATAGTGTGTATTAAAGACCACTATAAAGGTGCAATCGAAGCAGTTACAGCCCTTCTTCCAAAATACCCTAAATTAAAGATAAAAATATTGCCTATCGTATATCCAGCAGGCGACGAGGTCGTTATGATTTACGAAGCAACTGGTAAGGTTGTAAGACCAGGTGGGCTTCCTATAGAGCAAGGCGTAGCCGTGTTTAACGTAGAGACTATGTATAACGCATATTACGCTTTAAAGGGCGAACCTTTGACCTCAAAACTCGTAACAGTAGCAGGCGAAGTTAAAAACCCTATGACTATACGTGTTCCAATAGGTGTAACGTTAAAAGAACTCGTTGAATACGCTGGTGGAGAAACTATAGATAATTACGTATATTGGACGGGTGGCCCTATGATGGGCTTAATTGAGCCAACGTTTGCTCCCGTTACAAAAACTACGAACTCAGTATTCGTTCTTCCTGCCGACCACTATTTGGTAAGAAGAAATAGAAGTGATTATAGAGTAGAAACTGCAAGGGCGGCTGCAAGTTGCTGTCAATGTAAGATGTGTACTGACCTATGTCCAAGAAACAATTTAGGTCATCCAATAGAGCCTCACAAGATAATGCTTGCTGCGGCTTGCAATAATTTTAAAGACGTATCGGCATTTTTAAATACTTTCTATTGTTCGGCTTGTGGCGTTTGCGAAATGTTCGCTTGCCCTCAAGGGCTTTCTCCAAGAAAGCTTATACAAGAGGTAAAAACTGGGCTTAGAAGTAATGGTATTACTCCTCCTATTGGTGTTACTGCAGGCAAGGTTTCTCCGGTTAGAGAGTATAGAAAAGTTCCACTTGATAGACTTGTTTCAAGACTTGGTGTAAAGAGATATCAAGCTAACGCACCACTTGATAATCAACTTATAGAAGGGTTTAAACTCGTAAATATCCCAACTCGTATGCATATTGGTGCACCTGCTAAACCAGTGGTTAAATTTGGCGACAAGGTAGAAAAGGGACAACTTATTGCAGAGGCAGTAAACGGTTTATCTGTTAATATTCACGCTTCTATTTCGGGTATCGTAATTGAAGTTGATGAAAAACACGTAACTATTAAAGCAGAGTAAAGAGGTAAAGAAAATTGAGTAAAGCAATAGGAATGATTGAATATAAAACCGTATCAGCAGGTCTTACAGCAACAGATATTATGGTTAAGACTTCTGAAGTTGATATAGTAGAGGCTCAAACTGTTTGTCCTGGTAAGTATATATCTATTATTACTGGTGAACTTTCAGCGGTAAGAGCATCTGTTGACGCTGCTAAAAACGCTTTTGAAGAGCAACATATAGATAGTTTCGTGCTTGGCAACCCAGACGAAAGCATTTTCCCTGCAATCGTAGGGACTACAAACGTTCATACTAACGACGTTGCTGCACTTGGCGTTATTGAAACTTTTGATGCTTCGCAAATAATAGTTGCGGCAGATAACGCAGTAAAAACCTCTGACGTAAAGCTTATAGAAATTCGTTTAGCAAGAGGTATGTGTGGTAAATCATACGTTATTTTAACGGGCGAAGTTGCAGCAGTTCAAGCTGCTATCGAGAGAGCCAAAGACGTTGTACAACCAAGTGGAATGCTTTTAGACACGACGGTAATTGCTCGCCCAGACAGAAAACTTATTGAAAAGATTTTATAATTGACTTGAAAGCTCGATATATCGGGCGTATTTAGATTGCAAACTTTACGGTTTGCAATTTTTTATAAAGGAAGGGAAAAGATGCTCGCAGTAGAGAGAAAAAATAGAATATTATCAATACTTCAAACGGAAAAAAAGGTTGTCGTTGGCGATTTAGCAAAACTTTTTTCAGTTTCAGAAGAAACGATTAGAAGAGATTTAGAAAAACTTGAACACGAGGGTTTAGTCGTAAAAGCGTATGGTGGGGCAGTTTTAAATGAAAATGCTCAAGGCGATTTACCTCTCGCTGTAAGAAAGAGAACAAACGTAGTTGGCAAACAAAAAATTGCAGATATTTTGGCGGGGTTTATTAAGGATAACACAAGTTTGATGTTAGATTGTTCGTCGACAGCACTCTTTATTGCAAAGAGAATTAAAGAGCTTAAAAATATGACGATTATAACTAATTCGCTAGAAATACTTATTGAACTTAAAGACCAAAAGAATTGGAAAATATTTTCAACTGGTGGTCTTTTAGGTGAAGATTCTCTCGCACTCGTTGGCTCTTCTGCTGATAAAATGATATCTGGTTTCCACGTTAATGCGTCTATTATTTCGTGTAAAGGTTTTGATATAAACAAAGGCTTTACAGATTCTAACGATCTTCACGCATCGACAAAGCGTGTTATGCTTGAAAATTGCGATAAACGAATTTTAGCAGTAGACAGTTCTAAATTTGACCGTATTGCATTTAACGTAGTTGGAAACTTGAGCGATATAGACGTTATAGTAACTGACGTTAAACCACCAGAGGGTTGGCTTGAAAAATTTAAAATGACCGGTACCGAGTGTATCTATCCGGAGGAATAATATGACAAAAGTAATATGTTTTGCAAACAATAAAGGTGGCAGTGGTAAGTCAACGACTTGTGCAAGTATAGCGTATGCTTTTTCACAAGAAGGTAAAAAGGTTTTGCTTATCGATGGCGATATGCAGTTAAACCTTACGCTTTCATATTTTTCAGAAGATAAAGCACTTGAAATAGCATCGGGAGATAGAAATCTTTACAATGCGATAAAAGAGCAAAAGCCTCTTACCGACTACATATATCAAACTGAATATGATGGTGTAGATATCGTTCCATCATCAACGCTTATGAGTTCGGTTGAGTTTGAACTTTTTTCAAAATGGCAAAGAGAATTTATCTTGAGGAAAATGTTAAAACCTGTAATTGATTCTAAAGTTTACGATTACGTACTTATAGACGCACCACCAACACTTGGTTGTTGGGTAATGAATATTCTTTGTGCATCTGATAGGATTTTGCTTCCCGTAGAGGCAAGCCCTTGGGGACTTTTTGGTTTGGCTAATATGTTTGAGTTTATTGGTCAAGTACAAGAATTGTCGCCAAATTTAGAACTTTTAGGCGTTGCAGTTACTAAAGTAGATGCTAGAAAAAATTATTTTAAGCAGACTATGGAAACGCTTAAAGCAACTGAGGGAATAAAAGTTTTTGATAGCGTTATTCATCTTGACAGCACTGTTGAATGGGCACAAGATAATAGTAAACCAGTAGGAAGTTATAAAAAAACTTCTCGTAGTGCAGTTGAATACAAGGCACTTGCTAAAGAAATACTTGAGAGTTATTAAGGAGGGATATTATGGCAGTAGGAAAAGGCAGTTTAAATAGAGTTGTTGCTAAAACAAAGAAGAGCGAAATAGTAACTCTTCTTCCAAATAGTATAGTAGATTTAGAACTTTCGCAAATAGCGTTTAAAAAGGCTCAAGACAATCAAGAAATGTTAGAGTCTGTTAAGGCTTACGGTGTAATTCTTCCTGTCATCGTTGAAGAAACCGAAAAAGGCTTAAAAGTCGTTGACGGAGCAAAGAGACTTACGGCATTAAAAGAACTTGGAGTAGCAACAGTAAAAGCAGTTGTAGTTAAAGAAAGTGGCAAGAAGGTTTCGGGCGAACTGAAGAAATTCGAGCCTAAAGCAAAAGTCGTTGAAAAGGTTGTTGAAGTTGAAAAAATAGTAGAGAAGAAAGTTGTTGTAAAAGAAAAGACAACTAGCATTCACGAGGAAAAATTCAACGTTATCAAACGTCTTGGCGAAGAGGAAATGCCTTATTATTTACTTTAAAAAACAAGCCCGACTTAATATAAAGTCGGGCAAAATCATTTAATAATTAGTTTATAGAGGAACTTTTATGAACGTTTACGATTTTGATGACACTATATTAGAGGGAGACACTGAAAGATATTTTTGGGCATGGATTTTTAAGAACTACCCACAAATTCAAAGTTATCACTCTGAATATTTGTTTTATATGACACTCCAAAATATGGGGCTTATAACGAGGGATGATTCTCGTCCACACGCCTATGCCTTTTTAAAGGAGTTTAACGATATTGATTCTATAGTTGAAAAGTTTTGGGATGAACACGAACATTTTATTAAGAAATGGTATCTTGAAACTCAAAGAGACGACGACGTTATAATATCTGCCTCTCCAGAATTTTTGCTTATTCCAATTTGCCGTAGACTTGGCATTAAACACCTTATAGCCTCACATATGGACAAAAATACAGGTAAATTGCCTGATAAATTTAACTATGCTGGTCAAAAGGTTATAAGATTTAGAGAAGTGTTTGGTAGCGTAGAGCCAGATTGCTTTTTCTCTGATTCTGAAAGTGACCGATTTATGGCTCAAATTTCAAAAAAAGCAATAAAAGTAATAGGTAACGAACTTGTTGCATGGCAAGTTTAAAATTGTAGTAACACAAAGGAGTAGTGCAATGAAAAAGAAAATAATTGGGTTATTTAAAATAGTTTCTTTAATTTGTATGTCAATGTTTTTGTTTACCAATAGGGGTATTATAAATGCTACGACGCAGGTGCGTGCAGAAGGATATACCATTTCTAAAACGAGTGGCATTCACGAAAAGTGGGTAGATAGAATAGATTTTACCAATGCACAGTACGCTTTAGATTTCTATGATTGGTTAGTGGAAAATACTGATAATGACGGAGTTGAAGACGTTTTGATAGACGTTTCCGAAGAGGAACATTTGATATATTCCACAGTTATAACGTTTGACGTGCCTACCGAGGGGGATATAGAAACTCTTGTTAAAAACGAGGCTGCAAGACTAGCAGAGGCAACTTTTGATGAGGTTGCTGATTATAGTGGCATGGCTTTTGCCGCTTTTAATAGAGATTACAACCATGTATTTTGGTTAAGAAAAGAACTTAGAACTAATAGCGTGTATACTTTAACCTATAGCACCCGTACGGGAGAGGCTAAATTGACGCAAAATATTAGTATGATTATAAAGGAGTCTGACACTGAAGACGAATCGAACAATTACGACGTGCGTTTAAATGTTTACGTTGACGGTACGTTAAATTTAAAAGAGGAAATAAATAGAGTTAACGGTGCTATAGACGAGGTTTTACGTGGTGTAGATGAAAATGCCTCTCGCTATGAAAAGGTTGAACATTTTAACAACTTTTTAACTAAAAATAATTGTTACGCAAAAACAGTTACTGAAAATAGTAGGGATTGCCGTGGTGCTCTTTTAGGTCAAAAGGGAGATTCCAAGTATGCACCCGTGTGCGAGGGCTATGCAAGGGCTTTTAAAGTTCTTTGCGATAGAGCGAAAATCCCTTGTGTACTTTCTAGTGGTCTAGGTGGTGGCGAAAGTCATATGTGGAACTTAGTACAACTCGAAAATGGTGGGTGGTACGGCGTGGACGTAACGTGGAACGATCCTACTTCGAGTACAAATTCTGTTCTTTCTGGTCATGAAAATGCTGACTATTTGTTGGTTGGTAGAAACACCTTTATAAACGGACAGAAGTTTAGCGAAACGCACCAAGAAATTAACAAAATGTACGATGATGACATTGCGTTAGATAATGGCCCTGTGTTAACTGCAAACGATTTTAAAGCTCCAGTTTTAGAGGCAGAATGGAATGTTTCAAAGTCTTCGGGTGACGCAGTTATCGCTATGCTTTATAGAGCAGAGGGGTATAGTGAGTATTCTCCTAAATATAAAATGGTCGTTACAGGTAATGGGGCAATGGAGACTTATGCATCAACGTACTATTGTCCGTGGTCTAGTTATATCGAAGAAATAGTAGAGATTGAAATTCGTGCTAACGTTACGGAAATTTTGGGGTATGCTTTTTATGACTGTACAAGTTTGAACACAATAACCGTTTATGGTAATTTAAATTTCGACACAAAAACTTTTTATTCAGGATATTATGATATAGATTTTAAGGCACACGCAGGCTATAGTTATTTTAACAATAATTTAACGGCGTACTATAACAGAATTTCACTTTGTGAAATTGAGAATTGGGAAATTGTAACCGAGCAAAGTTGTGAAGATGACGAGGTGTTACAAGGAGAATGCCTAATTTGTGGACACGATGAAACAAAGGTTGAAGCGTATGCCTACGGGCATAATTATTCCGACTGGATAGTTGACACAAAACCAACCAAAACTTCGGAGGGCGAAGTAAGAAGAGTTTGTGCAAACGATGAAAGTCACGTAGAAATAGCAACTATTCCTGCACTAAACGAAGACAATTACTTTTATAGCATAGAGGAATTGCCATCTTGCGAAGATGATGGATATGCAACTTATACCCGTTCTGTAAACGGCAGTGACGTGGTTGTTGAGGAAGTATTAAAGGCTACGGGACACAATTACGGCGAGCCTCAATATTATTGGGGCGAAGATAACGACTATTGCTATGCAGTTATGGTTTGCTTAAATAACCCTAATCACGAAATAAGAGAAGAAGGTACGATTACTACCGACGTAAAATTAACTTGTGATTACGAAGGTGAGGTTATATATACTGCAAAGTTTGGAAACAGACAGTTTAATCAGCAAGTTAAAGAAGGATATCACGCAAGTAGGCCACACGATTTTTCATCACAACTATCTTACGATGATACTTCGCATTGGTATGCGTGTTATAATTGTGACGCGAAGAAAGATAAAGAAAAACACAACTATGGCAAAAAAGTTGTAAATAACGAGCCGAGTATATTTTTTGAGGGATCTCAAACAAGGACTTGTGAAGATTGTTATTACATATTACGAGAGAATATTCCTAAAAAGAAATTATTCAAAAGTCTTATAGATGGGGATATAAGTGACGTTGATAAGCTTATGTTCATAGGAATATTAGGTGTGTTTGGACCAGTTTTATTAGTTATTATTTTAAAATTAATAAAACGAAGAAGATAAAAAACGAGGTATGGCGATAGTCTATGTTGCCATACCTTTTTTTTGCCTTTATTATAGAATAGGTGTTTAAAAATAAAAAAAGATAAAATGTTGTTAAAAAAACTTGTCTTTTTTAAAATGATATGATACAATAATACACGCTGGCACGGGAAATCGTGAATGCTGCTATGGCTCAGTCGGTAGAGCGCGTCCTTGGTAAGGACGAGGTCACCGGTTCAAATCCGGTTAGCAGCTCCATAAATAAAAGGCACAAGCAAAAGGCTTGTGCCTTTTATTTATTTATTTGCAAAAAGGGTGACCTCGTCCAAAATATATAATCGCGAGTGGTCACCGGTTCAAAGGCCGTCCAGCTCCATAAATAGAAGGCACAAGCAAGAGGCTTGTGCCTTTTATTTTTGTATTGCAAAAGAAAGAGGTGACCTAAGGACTTACCAAGGAAAGAAAAGGGTTCCCAAAAATAATTTTGCAAAGCAAAAGAATTTTAGGGAAGAGGAGCAAGTCGATTGAAAGAAAAAGGTAGGTAAAAATGATGGAGCAAATTAAAAAGTAAAGGATAGCAAAATATAGTCTATCCCATAGGGATTTTTTATAAGTGCTATCCTTTTGAAGAGCCAGGCGTGGCGTGATGCCACGCCTTTTCTCATTCTATTTAGTTTTCTTCTCTTAAATGTGCATCGAAGTCAGGTAAATCTATGGCTTCGACAAAGTTGTAAATAATTTCTATTGTGTGAACGTAATGTCCGTTTACCTTTACTTTTTCGTGTATAATTACCTTGTCCACGAAAGCTCGTAAGATTTCAGGTGTTATCTCGTCAAAATCACTATATCTTTTAACAATAGCCATAAACCTATTTATGTTGTCATATTGGGTTTTGGCTTTTTCTATTTCTGCCTTTAAGTAGTTAAGCCTT
>JAFVSF010000138.1 GCA_017503885.1 Clostridia bacterium | reverse complement strand
GTCCGTTAAGATAAATATCTCCGTCGTGTAAAGAAATAATTTTACTTGCGTCAGTGTTTAATTTTAATTGAATATTCGGATGCCTCAAAATGTTTGAAACCATTTCCGTAAAACCTTTTTCTGGCATAAATTGATATTCGTCAGTAAAATACCTATCTTCGTACGAAACGTAAACGGGAACACGATTCATAACCGCTTCGCCTAATTCTTCCGGTCTAAAACCCCATTGTTTTTGAGTGTAAAAATAGAATATATTTTTATATACGTAATTAGCAAAGTCACGAATTTCAGCGTTTTCGTGTTCCTTTAATTTCAAAATAGGAACTTTTTTGCCCTCGCCGATTTCGTTTAATAATACTCTTTTAATTCTTTCTGCCTTTTCTTTAGAAAACGTGTTTTCCAATGAGGTCAAGTTAAACGGAACGGGTACTAATTTGCCGTATATGTCGGCAAGAACTCTATGTTCATATTTAGTCCACTCGGTAAAACGAGAGAGAAAATCAAAAACTTCCTTTTCGTTAGTGTGGAAAATGTGTGGTCCGTACATTTGCACGGTTATTCCATTTTTATCAACGTAATCATAGACGTTACCGCCTAACATACTGCGCCTATCAAGGACAATAACACTGTTTCCTTTTTCTGCCAAAACTCTTGCCGCAGTTGCCCCTGAAAGCCCTGCGCCTACAATTAAAATCTTTTCCATAATTTATTACTTTCTTAATTCCTTTACAAATTCTGCAATTCTATCTATTGCATTTTTTAGGTCTTTCATTGAATAAGCGTAAGAGCATCTAATATAATTTTTACCAAAATCACCGAAAGCACTGCCGGGAACTACTGCAACTTGTTTGCTATCTAAAAGTTTTTTAGCAAACGTATCTCCATCAAAACCCGTACTTTCGACTGAAGGAAAAATATAAAACGCACCCTTTGGCTCGAAACAATTTAATCCCATTTCCATAAAAGAGTGAAACATAAATTTTCTTCTTCTGTCATATTCGTCTCTCATTTCTTGCACAAAAGAAGAGCTTTCTAATCTCTCTTTTTTTAAACCTTCTAACGCAGCGTATTGAGAAAATATTGGTGCACAAATTGCTCCGTATTGATGAATTTTTAACAAGGCTTTTCTAACGTTCGTGGGGGCGCAGACGTATCCGACTCTCCAGCCGGTCATGGCAAACGCTTTTGAAAAACCACTAATTAAAACAACCCTATCTTTTAATTGCGGAAAAGAACAAATTGAACAATGTTTTTTTCCATAAGTTAATTCCGCATAAATTTCATCTGAAATAACTAGTAAATCGTGCTTGATTATTATTGAAATAATCCTTTCAATGTCTTCCTTTTCCATTATTCCGCCCGTTGGATTGTTTGGATATGGAAAAATTATCGCTTTTGTTTTTGAGGTTATAACCTTTTCTAAATTTTCCGGTGTCAATATAAATCCGTCGCTACCGCTTGTAGGAACGGCAATAGGCACCCCACCGCAAAGTTCTACCGTCGGACGATATGAAACGTAACTTGGGTCTGGAATTAGAATTTCATCACCACTATCGATAACCGCACGCAAAGAAATATCTATTGCCTCGCTTGCCCCAACGGTTATAACTATATCTTCTGGTGAAAAAAACACTTTAAATGAACGTTTAAGGTATTCAGAAATTTCCTTTCTGAGTTCCATAAGTCCACTATTAGAAGTATATTGCGTATAACCTTTTTTTAACGTGAGAATACCTGCGTCACGAATTTCCCAAGGGGTAATAAAATCTGGTTCACCAACCCCAAGAGATATAACGTCTTTACGTTCTGAAACTAAATCAAAAAATCGTCTTATGCCCGATGGCTTTATGTTCTTTGCTTTTTCACTAACAAAGTCTCTCATGCTTGAATAATTTGTCTGACAAGACCATCGTCTTTATCAGTAATTTGTCCCTCTACTTTATATTTTTTAAGAATAAAATGCGTTTGTACTCCAACAATTCCGTCAATAACACTCAACTTTTCCGCTACAAAGCGGGCGAGGTCAGTAAGATTTTTGCCTTCAACGAAGACGGCTAAATCAAAACCACCGCTCATTAAATATAAACTTTGAACTTCTGGAAATGAGTATATTACACGCGCATAGGCGTCAAACCCATTAAGTTTTTGAGGGGCAACCTTGACTTCAATTAGAGCCTGAACTTTTTCTGGGTTTATGGCTTCGTTATTAATGACGGCTGAATACTTTAAAATAACACCGTCGTCTTCAAGTTCTTTTATCGCCTTAGCAACTACGTCTTCTTTTTCACCAAGCATCGCGGCTATTTGTGAATTTGAATATCTTGCGTTTTCATTTAATAATTCTATTAGCGAACTTTTGAACTTATTCATAATTTTCTCCTAAACAAATACTACTCTACATTAAAGTATATTCTTATTCTACTTTATATAAGAATATTTGTCAAGAATATTGTTGATTTCAACCTCCTATTATGCTACAATTAATCGAAAAGGAAACTAAAAATGATTCGAATTTGGGCAAAAGTAATTAAAAATGATAAAATTATTAATCAATACGTCTTTGAAAGTGTTGAAAGTATGGATTATTCTAAGTTTTTTGAATATACTAGAGAAATCTGCTTAAATTTAGACGTGCCAACTCCCGTAATTATTAAAACCCACTTATTTAACTATGCAAAATACAATACGGTTAGGTTTACATCTTCTGATTTTGTAGAAAGTATTGATTTTGATAAATTAATTTTCGAAAACGCATTTATTTGAAATAATTTTTCCCCTTTTGCACATACTCATTTCAAGGGGGATTTACATGAAAATTACGACAATAATTGCATTTATACTTGTCCTTGTTGGCGCACTAGTTTGGCTTTTAGTTGGTCTTTTTAATTTTAACCTAGTAGCCTTAATTTTCGGTGTAGGAAGCGTCGTTTCTAGAATTATTTATTCTCTAGTCGGTGTTGCTGCACTTTGGATGTTGTTCTATTGGGCAATGTATAATCCATTTAGACATTTAGACTAAAAAATGAAAACGCTCTACTTAAAGTTTAAGAGAGCGTTTTTTCTTTTAAAATTAATCTATAAATCCTATATATCCTCGTTTGATTAATTTTTCAACACCTAAGCACAACGGTACTCCGATTAAATAAACGGAAACACTTTGACTTACCAAAAGAAATACTGCTTGCAAAATATAAATCGTTTGTAGTTCCCCATAACAAAAATACCATATTAACGGCAATAAAAGGGCGTTTAGAACTACCGGGGGAATTCCTGCAACAAAAAATTTTAATATTTTATTTTTAATCAATTTACCAACGCTATAAGTAATAAAACTAGCCACTAAGGTTACAAGACTTCCGAAAAATACGTCTATTAAGTTGCAACCTGTAATAAAATTTGAAAGAATACAGCCTATAAAAAGTGCGGGTACAGATTCAACGTAAAATAGTGGCAATAAAGTTAGGGCTTCCGACGGCCTAAACTGAATTACCCCACTAGCTATTGGAAAAACTATTAGCGAAAGCAAAACGTATAGTGCGGAAATTACCCCTGCACGAACTAGTTTTTTTGTTGAAACCTTAAACATAAAAACCTCTTTCGGAGATGCCGAAAAAGGTTTAATAAACTTTTCTCGGTTGTTTTAAAGAAGTGTTCTCCGAAAACCTTCTATAATATTTACGCTTTTATTATATTACATTACAAAAATAATGCAAGCAAATTTTATACTAATTAACAAAGTTGACCGCAAATTCCGGAAAATTTTTCCTTTTGTGCGGACAATTGACTCTTTGGCGCAG
>JAFVSF010000137.1 GCA_017503885.1 Clostridia bacterium | reverse complement strand
TTTACACCATTTTCAAATAACATGGACGATTATGTTTATGTAATGGCTGTAACTGAACTTCCTAAAAATTGTAGCGTTTCACCAAATATGAGTGCTCATAGTTACTTTAACGGTATTGAAGGTGGTTTATATTTAGTTGGTTGTGAAGGTGGTAGTGCTACCCATATTTCCTCTATGATGTGGTTATATGATTTAGCCGGAAATGCTAGTGCTGTACAATCTGTATTTATTGCTCCTAAAATGATATTTGGACGAGGTATAAAAGACGGTTCAAATCCTGATGACGGTTTTAAATGGGAAAGAGTAAGTTGGAGTGTTACTAATAAAGGAGAAACAAGAAGTATTCAAAACGTCCTTCACTTCCGAACTTCTTCCTCTGGTGGTACACCACACGAAGCCTTTGCAACCCTCATGGCTCAAAAGACTTTTACCTCGGTTGGAAATCTTAGAGGGTATGTACCAAAGAACAACAAAATGTACTGTTACCCGTTTAATTATCTAAACGTAACTAACAATGCTGGTTCAGTTGTAACATATCGTTGGGAAGACTTCACTAATAATACTGCTTCTTTCGACGAATTAGGTGTTGTTACTCCCGGGTGTTCTATTAGACTTGAACCTAGAAATTATAAGGGAATTGTAAACGCTTCCGAAACTGCTCTTGACTATGGTTTATCTGCGAATAAATACCCTATTTGTTCTTTTCAATCTGATGTTTATACTAACTGGCTTACACAAAACAGTCTTAACTTGCAATGGGTTGGTGAACAAGTTGGTTTAGATTTACCAAATATTTCCTTAGGTAAAACAGATATGAGTATTGCTTCTGCTTTACAATCTGGAGTTGTCGGATTAATGCAAGGTTATACTGCTCCGACACAATTATTCGATACTGGAATGGAAATCTATGGTGCTCTACAACAAAAGTATAAAATGAGTCTTACTCCGCCTCAAGCCAAAGGAAATAACAACGTTTCCGACGTAACATTCTCTGCTCATCGTGCTGATTTTACGGCTGTACCTATGTCCATTAAAGCAGAATATGCTAAAATGTGTGATGATTATATGTCGATGTATGGTTACTTAGTAAACTCCCTTAAAGTACCCGAAATCACCTCAAGACCTAACTGGAATTATGTTAGAACTATTGGTTGTAATTTTACCGGTAACACCATACCACAAGAGGCTCTCGCCGAAATCAGAGGGCTTTTCGACCGAGGAATTACAATTTGGCATAATCCATCTACCTTTGGTGATTATTCACAAAATAACTATGCGTCAACAAGATAAGGAGAAAATATGACAACATTAATACCCCGAAAAACAAAAACCGAACGACAAGTTGCCGAGTTAATGAACAACGCAACTTTCGTCGACTACCTAAATAAACTTAAAATACTTGCAACCTCTCTGTTTACTTGGGAAAACCTAGATAAACTTTGTGGTTTTGGTGCAAGCCGTTTTATGGAGTTGTCGCTTTATGAATATGGTAAAGCCTCTGTCATAACCGACCCCGAAATCGGAAACCTCGTAACTCATGTTAATACTGCCGGAAAAGTCAACACCTATGATTTACCGACAAGAGTACAATGTTACTCAATAACATATAATAAACAGTACGACTTATCCGATATTGTATATGTTCAGAATAACCTACTCGAAACTCCTACTATGCTTGCTATGCAACTCGTAGCACTTCGCCTTTATGAAATTCAACGTGCGATTGATACAAACGTAAAAGCACAAAAGACCCCTGTATTAATTGAAACTTCTACTAAAGACCAACTAACTATGAAAAACGTCTATTCTCAATACGACGGTAACGTCCCGTTTATCTTCGGTCGTAAATCAACCGACCTTAAAGGTGGTATTAATGTACTAAAGACCGACGCTCCATATGTTGCTGATAAACTTACTCTATTAAAACACGACCTCTTAAACGAAGCCATGACAAGCCTCGGTATTAACAACGCTAATCAAGACAAAAAGGAAAGACTCGTCGAAAGTGAAGTTAGTGCAAATGATGAAATGGTTGCTTATTTCTTTAACTGTTTCTACAAGACTCGTCAAGACGCTGTCGATAAAATCAATGAGAAATATAAACTTGAAGGTGAAGATAAAATCAAACTGGTTACGTCTAAAGAGGCTATGCAAGTTTTAGGTATATTAAATGAAGAAACCAAAGAGGAGGTAGAAAATGAGTAAATACACAACTACTATCTATTATCTAAAGAATAATGGTTTTGACTTTCAACTTGACGAATATCCTATCTTCGACGAAAACTATCGAGAAACCTTAAATAATCTTATTCTTGATAACTTCCTAATGGACGAAATCGGTTTTGAAACTCCGGCTCTTTTCCGACACTTCCTTAAAACAAAAATGAACGAAATCATGCCATACTACAACACTCTTTATAAATTACAAGCAGAAATGGTTAAAAATGAAAACTTATTTAGTAATGTTAATTTAAGAGAAGAATTTGACCGTAACATTGAACAAACTACCGAAAGCAACGGAGAATCGACATCCACAACTAATAATTCTTCAACGAATAATGAAACCTCAACTTCAGAAAATAAAGAAGTTTTCCAAAACACTCCACAAGGAAATCTCAAAAATCAAGATATTAATAATTTTTCATATGCTACAAATATTACCATGAACGGTGGAAACGGAAGTAGAAATCAAACAGCAAGTTCTAGTAATAATGGAGAAATTACGGACAAAACTACGTCTAGTGGTTCTAATCTTGAAAACTACATTAAGACAATTACTGGAAACAATGGTAAAATGTATAATATAGAGTTAATAACTAAGGCTATTAACTCATTTAGAAATATTAATACTAAATTGCTCTCTGAACTTGAAGAATTGTTCATGGGAGTATATTAAAGAAAGGAATAAAATGGATAACCCAACTATTGATAATACCAAAAGTGTCAATAATCCCTCGCCGTTCATTACTTTTACGGCTCGGACTATTCCTGCTACTTTTGATACTTCTATGTCTTATCAAGAGGGATTATTTGCACTTGTAGATTATCTTCAAACTCAAGTCACCCCTGCTATCAATGATAATGCAGTAATTACTAACGAGCAAACTAAAGCCATTAATGAACTTTACGATTTTGTTAATCACTATTTCGATAATCTTGATGTACAAGAAGAAATTAACAATAAACTTGATGAAATGGTTACTGATGGTACTCTTGACAGAATTATCAATCAAGAGATTTTTGGTGAGCTTAATCAAGCAATCGAAGAGATTCAAAGTGATGTTACTTCTATCGGTGCTGCTACTTCTACTAACACTTCATCTATTACTACACTTTCTAATAGTGTAGATACCAGAGTTGCAACCTTGACTGCCAAAGACACTGAACTTGAGGACGATATTTCTGATGTACAGACTTCTGTAAACTCTGCTATTGCTGCCCAGAACGCTCAGATTGCTCAGATTACTGGCGGTCTTCCAACAGTAGTTGCTTCTACTTCAGCCATGAGTGATTCATCTAAGATCTATGTTCTGTCTTCTAATATGCATATATACACTTACAATACTACTTCCTCTCAATTTGAAGGTAGTGGTATTGTATATGGTGGTTCTACTAGTGCTATTACTAATAATGAACAATTAATCTATACTAGCAACTATTCGTCTCTTCTTCCAGACTTGAATACTGCTCCAATAAATAAAGTTTATCATCTAAACTTTTCTAGTGGTTCTACTTCTATTCCAGCTCATATGCCGTTTACAACCTATTCTGGTGGTGTAGGAAAATTAACTACTTATTCGATAAATAATACCATTACAACCGGTGCTGTTCAGATTTATGAAAACCGTCAGTACAGATGGATTAGAAATGCAACCGGTGCAAATACTTGGAACGCTTGGTTTAAACAAATTCCAGGTGCTCATGAGACTTATCAGTATCTTATTACTAGTAAAAATGTATTTCCGGATGCTAATAATGCAATTCCAAATGTAAGTTATTTAATTTCCTTTAGTAGTGGTTCAACTAATATTACTGAACATCTTCCATTTACTTCTTTTACGGGAGGTGTTGGACTTCTTGAAACTTACCAAGAAAGCGGTACTGCTGGTGCTTCAACTCCATCGACAGGTTGTTTCCAAAAATACACTAACCGTAACAACACAT
>JAFVSF010000136.1 GCA_017503885.1 Clostridia bacterium | reverse complement strand
GTTTAATACAATATTTTATGGGTATGAAGAATATAAAGGTGAAATTGAGCGTAGAAGCACAGGTTCTTTAGTTGCGTTTGAAACAGGCGAAGCGGTAACGTACGGCTTGTTTAACGCACAAGGCAGAGGGGAATTATTCATTGGTGCAGGCGTTCACGTTTACGAAGGTATGATTGTAGGTGTTTCCCCTAAGAGTGAAGATATTAGCGTTAACGTGTGCAAAAAGAAGCACTTAACTAACACTCGTGCTTCTGGTTCTGACGACGCTTTGAGATTAGAAACGCCCAAAAAACTTTCTTTAGAAGAAGCCCTAGAGTTTATCAATGATGACGTATTGTTGGAAATTACACCTCTTAATATTAGGCTTAGAAAGAAAACTCTCGATACGGAAACACGCTTGAAGAGAAAAGCAAAGGGTTTAGAATAAAATATTTAAAAATAAAAAAGATAGCAAAATTCGTTTTGCTATCTTTTTTGTTTTAGATTATTTGCAATTGCATCCGCATCCACAACTATTGCCAAATAAGTTTCCGCCACCGTTTTTACAGAAGCAGCAAATTAACAATAGTGCCACAGGCAGACAATAGCAACTATTAAAGATGCCGTTAAGGCAACCGCTCTTGCCGAGACAGATAATAAGTAATATTATCAAAATCCATAAGCAACAATTATTGCCACCGAAATTAAAACTATTCATACATTACCTCCGATGTTTTTCCGTTCTCCGCCTATGTAAGTATTGAGTCGGCGAAGTTCTTTCTACTCTTATAATAAGAGTTTTTTATTAAAAATGTTACAACTTACTCGTTTATTTAATTGCTTTATGTTTAAAATTGTGTTAATATTGACATATATTAAGCGAATATCGTATAGAATTCGACTACTTTTTTAAAATTTTTTTTGACAGATATTTTGCGTTGCGAAAATCTGATTGGAGGTTAATATGAGAAATAGTGCAAAAACCGTGGCGTTTGTTGGCGTAATGTCGGCATTAATGTTTGTGGTTATGTTTTTAGAGAGTTACGTTTTTACCTTTCTAATACCTATAGCCCCACCTTGCGTTTTATCACTTTCCTTAGCAATTACGTTAAGCGTGTTTGGTAATTGGAAAGGCATGTTTATAGGTGGAACAATTATGGGTGTATGCTCGCTTGTAGTAGCATTTATAATTGGAAATCCGGCATTTATTTTACCTTGGATTTCAATATTACCAAGAGTATTTATAGGAATTGTGGCTTTTGCAGTTTCAAGTTTATTTATAAACGTTACTAAAAATTGCAAAAATAAATTTGTAAATAGTTATTTGCCTTATGGTTTAGGTGCAATGTTTGGTGTTTTAACTAACACTTTACTTGTTTTATCTATGTTATACCTAAACTCTTTTATCGGAATATCTGACGTAATTGCTACCTTTGTTGCAATTAACTTCCCACTTGAAATTGTTGGCAGTATGATTTTAGTTCCGATATTAGTAAACGTTATTAAAAAGTACGTCAATAGGTGAGTTAGAATTATGTTACTTGCAATAGATGTAGGAAATACTAATATAAAATACGGAATTTACGACGGAAAAAAACTAGTTGCAAGCTTTAGGGCTTCGTCAAGAATTTCTCGTACGGCAGATGAATACGGTTCAGTTTTAGTTAACCTTTTATCTGATTCCGGTTTAGATAAAAAGGGAATTGACGGCATAATAGTTTCTTCGGTAATTCCAACCTTAAATTACACAATTTGTCATATGTGCGAATACTTTTTTGGAATTTCTCCGATTATGGTTGGTCCTGGAATTAAAACAGGGCTTAACGTTAAGGTAGAAAACGCAAAAGAAGTCGGTGCAGATAGAATAGTAAACAGCGTGTCCGCATATAATAAATACGGAAATAAGGGTTGCCCAATAGTCGTTATAGACTTTGGAACGGCTACAACCTTTAACGTGCTTGATAAGACAGGCTGTTTAATAGGCGGTGTAATTGCTCCGGGAATAAAAACGGCATTAGAGAGTCTTGTAAAATCAACGGCTCAGTTGCCAATGATTGAACTAGTTTCTCCTAAAAAAGCAATTGCTAAAAATACGGAAACTAATATGCAAGCCGGCATTATCTTTGGCTTTGCTGGTCTTGTAGAGAATATTCTCAAAAAAATATCCAACGAACTTGGAGAAGACGTTTACGTTGTCGCAACGGGTGGTCTTGGTGAAATAATTGCCAAAGAAGTAGAAATGATAAGAAAAGTTGACAGAACGTTGACGTTAGACGGTCTGCGTATGATATACGAACTCAACAAATAAAGGAGTTATTATGAAAAAAGTTGGCGTTGCCATTTTAGGTTTAGGCGTCGTAGGTGGCGGAACTTATAAAATACTTACTGATAATAAAGAATATTTTAAAGAAACACAGAATTTAGATATTACTGTGGAAACCGTTCTTGAAAAAAATAAAGAAAGAGCGTTATCTTTAGGTGTTTCAGAAAGTCAAATTGCAACAAGCATTGAAGAAGTTGTATCAAACCCTAACGTTGATATAGTAGTTGAAGTTATTGGCGGAATAGAGCCGTCAAAGACTTTTGTATTAAAGGCTTTAATGAGTGGTAAGTCTGTAGTAACTTCTAATAAAGAATTGTTTGCAAAACATTGGAACGAATTAGAGAGCGAAGCTAAAAAGATGCACGTTGGTCTTTTCTTTGAGGCTAGTTGCGTTGGCGGAGTTCCTATTATTAGAACGCTTCAAGAAGGTATGCAAGCAAATAAAATT
>JAFVSF010000135.1 GCA_017503885.1 Clostridia bacterium | reverse complement strand
TGTTAGTCACAGTCCTTAATTATCTGTCTATTTTAATATTGTTAGAAAATTTATCTTTAAGTTCACATATTTTGGCTTTGTATTTATCTGTGTGTGAATTTATATCGCCATCCGTTTCAAGTTTTAAAACGTCATAAAAAAGCACGCAAAGTACAGCGATATTTATCCAAGATGCGATATTTACAGAATCTTCGCCCCAACTTACTATAAAATGTCTGCCAGCAAGGTAATTATGATATGCAATACCGCTAGAAAGTTGCATTAGCACTATAAGAAAATAATGTTTTTTAGCCACTAAACAATAAACTAAAATTAAAACGTCTAATGAATAAAAATATCTTTCGTGCATATGAGGTAAAAACATTGGTACGATAGAGATTAAAAAGGTTGCGACTAATAAAATAGCCTCGTTATTTAATTTGATTTTTCTTGCAAAAACTATCGCACAAAAAAGCCCTATTAATAAAAGACCAAATATAGTTGCACCACTTTCAAACGTTTCTAAATTTTTTGCTCTTAAATTGATTAGATGCCAAATATTAGCACAACCAAGAGTAAGTTTTTTATAACCGTTTATTTGTTCACTAAAGAACTTGAACGGCTCAAATAAGCCTGCTCCAAATAAATATGCAGGTATAAACGTTGCTAAAAGACCAAGAGGAGCAAAAATAAGTTTATAGAATTTCATCTTGCCACTTACTAGCATATAAACTAAAAACGGCAAAATAAAAACTGCTTGAAGTTTAAGTCCAAAACTTATACCAGTTATGAAAAAAGCCAACCCGTCTTTACCACGTAACGCAAAATAGATTACGTAAATAAAACAAGCAAAATACATTGTATCAGCATTGCCCCACACTGCAGAGTTGAAAAACTGAACTGGCAAACAAAGAAAGGCAACGTATCCAAGCCAAGCATATTTCTTGTCGTTAGTAATTGTCTTTATAACTAAAAATATTCCGATTGCAATAAGAATTTCAACAAAAAAGTACGTGCCTTTTACATAATACATCCAATTTTTATAAAACGTGTGAGAACCTATTTTAATTAGTTCCCCTGAAGGCAAAAGCGTATAGATACCAATTATAAATAAAAATAATGGCGAATAGTCACTTTGTACTGTATAAAAACTGCCAAAACCTACTGTTTTTATGTCTTTCATCCATTTAAAAACGTAACCTACAACGTCTTGAGTTGGATGCAATGCGACTGAAAATCTTGCACAAAGAGATAAGCACGTAATAATGATTGCAGTTATTAAAAAGAAGTATTTATGTACAAAAAACATAAAGTAATTTTTAACGAAATCTACGCCTAAACAAAAGTTATTTTTAAATTTTGAAAATTTTTCTTTCATAACGGTTATCTTCTTAATTTATTTTGTAAATTATACCATAAAAACAACACATTATCAAGTGATATTATTTGTTAAATATAATATTTTAGTTATATTACAAAAAAAATAAGCCCTTAAGGGCTTATCTATATTTGCGACTTAAACGAACTTATTATCTTGTTTTCTATGCGTGAGACTTGCACTTGTGATACTCCCAGTTCTTTAGCAACTTCACTTTGCGTACTATCTCTGTAATACCTCATTATTATAATTTTCTTCTCTCTAGGAGGTAAATTTTCAATCATACTCTTAAGTAGTATTTTATCTACCAAGTCTTCCTCTTTTTCATCGGACGGTATTCTGTCGGCAAGTTCGCTAGATTTGTCGCCGTTTTTATCATCAATCGGCTCGGATAAAGAAAGAGGTGCTTTGGTGCTATCTAATGCAATGATAACGTCTTCTTTATTTATATTTAGTGTTTTTGAAATTAATTCTAGACTTGGCGACTCGCCTGTTTGATTTGTGTAAGAATCTATAAACTTATTTATAGCGTAGGCTTGTGCTTTTATAACTCTTGATACTTTTATTGTTCCATCATCACGCAAAAATCTTTTAATTTCGCCAACTATCATTGGTACGGCGTAAGTTGAAAAAACCACGCCAAAACTTTCATCAAAGTTTTTAATAGCCTTTAAAAGTCCTATACACGCCAACTGATATAAGTCGTCGTATTCAACTCCTTTTCCACTATATCTTTTTACAATGCTCTTTAGTAATAAAACGTTGCTTTCTAAAACCTTAGTCTGTGCGTCTTTATCTCCTTTTTTTGCTTTGCTAACGTAATATAAAGTCTCTTGACTACTGAGCATACCCTCTCCTTAGACTGCGACTTTGCAAATAGATTTAACCATATTTACCGTTGTTCCTGAATTAATTTTAGAAGTTACTTTAACCTCATCCATAAACGTTTTTATTATTGTAAAGCCCATACCTGAACGTTCTTCTTCAGGCTTTGTAGTGAAAAACGGTTCTAATGCTCTATCTAGATTATCTATACCAATGCCACTGTCTGATATTGAAATATGTACTTCCGTATCTTTGATTTCGGCAGACATCGTAACGTCGCCAACTGTATCAGGATAGCCGTGCACTATTGCATTAGTAACGGCTTCGCTAACTGCAGTTTTAATATCTGACAGTTCGCTTAAACTAGGGTTTAAGGGTAAAATAAAAGAAGCTATAACGTTTCTTGCAAAAGCTTCGTTTTGAGAAATGGAATCAAATTTTATCGTCATTTTATTATTCATTTTAAACCTCGTTAAATTTTTGGCATAATATCGTAAATTCCTGATATTTGCAATACTTTATTGACAGCAAACGACGGATTTGAAACGTATGATTGAATACCTCTTTTTTTAAGTTTTTTATATCTTCCAAGTAGCATTCCTATACCCGTGCTATCCA
>JAFVSF010000134.1 GCA_017503885.1 Clostridia bacterium | reverse complement strand
TTCACGTCGGCAAAATCTAAATTTATAAGTGCTGGGGTTGCAATGAGGTCTGAAATACCACATATTCCTTGCCTTAAAGTATCGTCTGCAAACTTTAAAGCATCTAACATTGAAACGTCTTGTGAAAGCGAACTCAATAGTTTATCGTTAGGAATAATTACCATCGTATCTACGTATTTTCTCAAGTTTGCTATACCTTTCATTGCATTATGAAGCCTTCTCTTTCCTTCAAATTCAAAAGGTTTAGTAACAACTGCCACGGTAAGACAACCTTTAGCCTTTGCAATCCTAGCAATAACAGGTGCAGCACCTGTACCAGTACCTCCTCCCATTCCTGCCGTTATAAATAAGAGATTAACACCTTCTAACGCTCTCTCAATCTCTTCTCTAGACTCCTCGGCAGCGTTTGCACCTATCTCTGGGTCAGAACCAGCACCTAAACCACCTGTCAAATTTTTACCTATGGCAATTCTATTTTCGGGCGACGCTTTAGACATCATAAGAGCCTGTCTATCCGTGTTTACAGCGATAAATTCTGCACTTGTTATGCCTGAATCAATCATTCTGTTCACTGCGTTATTACCTGCCCCTCCTACGCCCATTACTTTTATCTTACAAAGTTGAACGTTTTCATCCATATCTTCTGGTTGATTATAAAACGAATTAAATCTATCATATTGTATAAAATTTTCCTCCTAAGTTAAAAGGAATTCATCTATTTTCTTTATCTTTTAAAGCAAAATTGAGCATGGCGAACGTCGACGACTCGTCAGGCTTATTATGCATAGGTACTTTTGGGGCTAAAATCTCAACTGGCAAACCAAGTCTTGCAGAAAGATGTGATTTTACACCTCTTAAATATGAAAGACCACCACCTGTTAAATATATCCTCAAATTTTCTGCAAATGGAGAGGCGTTTTCTTCTATAAAATCGCTTATCAATCCAACGAAAGAATCTACTGCATCTAACGCTATTTCATTTACAGTTTCGCAAGGAAATTGCACTTCTCCATCATCCGTAAAAATAGTGTAAACGGAGTTAGAAGAAAGGCTATGTGCAAAATTTATTTCACGTTTTAAACTCTCTGCATCCTTTACGCTAAGACCAAAATCTCTTAACATATAAAAGGTAAGATAGCCACCACCAAAATCTTCGCAACATTCAGCCAAAATTCCGTTTCCTAAATGCAATGTAAGTTCAGACGTAATATAGCCAACGTCGATTATGAGTGACGGAAACTCTCTTTCTTCTCTTTTTAAAAGATATTCTCCCTCTGCTTGTCCAACGAAGACGAATTTTACGTCTTTTATTTTATGCTTTAATAGTATTCTTCGCAAAAGGCTGGTAAATTTTTTATCGCAAGAATAATAGGTAATCGCCCCACCTAAAAGCGAAGAGACAACGCCAACAGGATTAACAACTCTTCTATTATCATCTAAAGCAAAGTAAATTTCGCTACAGCCAATAACTTCAAAACCTTCGCTTTCAACTTTTAATTTACCCTCGTTTAACAGACAGTCTACGTCTTTTTGCCTTATTTTTCTTGGTTTTCCAAGCGAAATCTTATATTTTTTATTTTCAAGATCGACAAACACACCTGGAACGCTTACGTATATTTCAGGCGAAACACCACCTATAACGTCGGCAATCTCGTTTAAAGCTTCGCCAATAGCAGTTTCAAGGTCATGCTCGTCAAAAAATTTTCCCTCTGCAAAGCCCTCGTAATGCTTAACTGCTTGTCCTTTTACGGAAAAGGTGTTGTTTACACCCCTTTCGCCAGCCAAAACAGATATTGCATACGAACCTATATCTAAAACTGTAACTCCCTTAAATGCCATAATAATCCCTCGTAAATCATTCTGCGTGTTCTATAACGTGTTCTATTGCTATTTCTTCAGTTGCTTTTGTATAAACAAGAAGATAGCCCGACCTTTTTTGAGTTTCGGTAAGCGAATTATATACGTTTTCCACTTCACTTGTCTTTTCAACGAGAGCAGATGCCTCGTTAGGATTGATACCACCAGTCGCTACGGCAGAAGATGGTGCAAATGAAAACTCAATGACAACGCCAGTTTTAGTATTAAATCTTATCCAATTTTTAACGCCCATTACGGTAACGTTTTCTATCAAATTAAGCCCATCGGAAAATTTAGCAAAAATTTCCGTCATATAGCCAACTAAAGCGTCGTTTTCAGCCCCTATTTTTTGCCCTAAAACTAACGTGCTAACGTTGAGACTTATCTCCTTTAAAGTAATCTGAATAATTCCCTCTTCAAGTTGACTACTTTCAGGCACTTTCTTTAAAAGATAGTATTCGCTATCGGTAACGAAATACTCTTCGTTATAAAGTATTGCAAACCTCTCTTTACGCTTTGCAACGTCTATTTTAAGTCTGTCGGGAAAAACCTTCGTTACACTTTTAACGTTTAAATAAGGGTCTTGTGAAAGTTTGGCAATAACGTCCCCTTCTTTAACCCCAAAAAACGATTTTCCTTTATAATTAGCATCTATTATAGAACTAACTTTTTGATAGGTGTCAATTTCTTCAGTCGCCTCTGCCACTACGGAAATTTCCACGTGTCTTATTTTAAGAAGCCATACGAAAGAAAGCGTCGTCGCTAAAACAAACACCATTATCGTACTTAATAAAATTATGCCTTTGTGCTTCATAATCCTCTCCGTATCAATATCTTTCTCGCCTAATTTTTGCTCCTAGCGAAGAAAGTTTTTCCTCTAATTTATAGTAACCTCTATCAACGTGTGAAACGTTGCGAATTTCAGAATCACCTTCAGCCGATAAAGCACCGACAATCAGTGCTGCACCACCTCTTAAATCCCCTGCAACAACCTTTGCCCCGTGAAGTTTTGAACCTTCAATAAGACACAAATTATCATAAATTTCAGCTTTTGCACCAAAATCTTTTAATTGCTCAACGTAGGCAAATCTTTTTGGAAAGACTTTTTCTATTACTGCAGTAATTCCCCTTGCCGTACACGAACAAGCAACTAACTGTGGTTGTAAGTCGGT
>JAFVSF010000133.1 GCA_017503885.1 Clostridia bacterium | reverse complement strand
GCGATAAGTGGCGAGGTTACGATAAAAGGCTTAGACGTAAATTCTTGCCAAGGGGATAAAGAAATACTCTCCGTGCTTAAAAAAGCAGGTGCAGTCGTTACGTGTAACGAAGATTCGGTTACCGTAAAAAAGGGTGCATTAAACGCCTTTGAACAAGATTTTGACAATATTCCAGACCTTGCTCCAGTATGTGCAGTGCTTGCAAGCGTTTGCGAGGGGCAAAGTGTTTTTAGTGGAATAGAAAGGCTGAGAATAAAAGAAAGTGATAGGGTAAAAACGACTATTGACGTTTTGCATTCTGCAAGTGTTTTTGCCGAAGAAAAAGATGGTAAAATTTTCATACAAGGAAGCAAGATAAGGGGTGGCACTTTTTATGGTGCTAACGACCATAGAATAGTAATGGCGTCAGCCGTTATCGCTTCGGTTGCCACAGGGCAAAGCTTTATCAACGGCAGTGAGGCTATAGTTAAATCTTATCCCGAATTTTTTAAAGATTACAAAAAACTTGGAGGAAACGCAGATGTCTACGTATAAGGGTGAAAAACTCAATATAGAGATATATGGAACGTCGCACGCTGAAAAAATCGGTGCAACGGTAACTGGTTTTCCAAGGATAAAAGTTGATACAAATTACTTAAACGAAGTGATGAAAAGGCGTTCTCCGTCTAGTGGGATTTTTTCTACAAAAAGAAAAGAACCCGACGAGCCTATTTTTGAAAAAGGGCTAAATAACGGTGTTATAGACGGAGATTTTGAGGTTGTTATTTGTAATAAAGACGTAAAAAGTAGTGATTACAACTCTCTTTACGCAAAGCCTAGACCTTCGCATGCAGACTACGTAAGGTACTTGAAAAACGGCGAAAAAGACTATCGTGGTGGTGGAGAATTTTCGGCAAGATTGACTGCTCCACTATGCGTTGTAGGGGCAATTTGCAAGCAGTATCTTTTTGAAAATTATGGTATTGAAGTGCTTGGCTATTTGTCGCAAGTTGGAAAAGTGAAAGGCAAATCGTATAAAGAAAGTTTGCCTACAAAAGAAGAAATCAAAAAAAGTTACTGTGAGTTTCCTGCCATTAGTAGTTCAAAAGAGATGCTCTTGGAAATAGAGCAAGCATCTAAAGACGGCGATTCTGTCGGTGGTGTGGTAGAGTGTGTAGTTTATGCTCCTCCTACGGCAGTTGGAGGAAGTCTATTCGAAGGGCTTGAAGGAAAAATATCAAATATCGTATATTCTATTCCTGCTGTTAAAGGGGTGGAATTCGGTTTAGGGTTTGACCTTTCTGCAATGCGAGGAAGCAAGGCAAACGATCCACTAAGAATTGAAAATGGCGAGATTAATATAGTAACTAACAATGCAGGTGGAATAAACGGTGGCATTTCAAATGGGAATCCAATCACTTTAAGAGTTGGGTTTAGACCAACGCCGTCAATAAGCGTTTTGCAAGATACGGTTGACCTTGAAAAGAAAGAAAACGTACAAATAAGAATCGAGGGCAGACACGATTCTTGCGTTGCCGTTAGGGCAGTGCCAGTGGTTGAGTGTGCAGTTGCAATAGCAATTTTAGACGCTATGCTTGGGGAGAAAAATCAATGAGTTTAGAAGAGTTAAGAAAACAAATAGATGAGATTGACGATAAAATTTCCGATTTATACGTCAAGCGTATGGAAGTTTGTAAACAAATCGGCATAGAAAAGGCGAATTTAGGCTCTTCGGTAAACGTTGCTGAAAGAGAAAAAGCAGTGGTAAATAGAATTACAAACGGCAAAAGCGACGATATGAAAAGATATCTAAAACTTTTGTACGACACTATATTTTTTCAAAGCAAGAACTATCAAGGCAATTTCGTGAAGTCAAAATCTGAAACGGCAAATGCTCTTAGACAAATTTTGTCTTCTAATAGAGAGTCTTTTCCAGTTTCGGCTACCGTTGCATGTCAAGGTGTTAATGGGGCGTATTCTGGCGAGGCTACGGAAAAACTTTTCGATATAAGCGACGTTACTTATTTTAAAACTTTTGAAGGGGTTTTCAACGCTGTTGATAAAGGTCTTTGCGAGTATGGTGTCCTTCCTATAGAGAATAGTAATGCAGGTTCTGTTTCGCAGGTTTACGACCTTATGAAAAAATACAATTTCTATATAGTAAAGAGTGTACGTGTGCAAATAAGTCACGCTCTTTGTGCTAAAAAGGGTGTTAAACTCAGTGAAATAAAGACTGTTTATTCGCATGGGCAAGCACTTATGCAGTGTGCAGAGCATTTGAAGAATTTAGGCGTTGAAACAATAGAGGTTGAAAACACGGCAGTCGCTGCGAAAATGGTAGCAGAGAGTAAAGATAGGACTATCGGCGCAATTTGCTCTGACGCATGTGCAGAAATATACAATCTTTGTGCGTTAGAACGTGCTATGCAAGATAACGGCAACAACTTTACAAGATTTATTTGTATTTCTAAAAACCTAAAGGTTTTTAAAGGTGCAGATAAAATAAGCGTTATGACAAGTCTTGCAAATAAGTCGGGAAGTTTAAATAAAATGCTCAGTCGTTTTTCGGCACTTGGGCTTAACCTTACCAAACTCGAATCAAGACCTATTGCAAACAGTCAGTTTGAGTTTATGTTCTATTTCGACTTTGAGGGCGACATAGAATCTGAAGACGTTTTAAATTTATTAGGCGAACTTGAAAACAGTTCTGACAAATTCGTATTTCTAGGAAGTTATAAAGAGACGGTTTAATGAAATATTGCTTAATTGGAGAAAAATTAGGGCATAGTTATTCTAAAGTAATCCACAATTTACAAGGGCTTGACTATTCACTCGTTGAGGTCGAAAAAGGCAAACTCTGTGACTTTATTAACGAGGGTTATAATGGGTTTAACGTTACGATTCCCTACAAAAAAGACATAATTCCACTTTTAGATGAGGTGGAAGAGGGTGCTAGGCAAATTGGTGCTGTCAACACTGTTTTAGTAAAAAACGGCAAGCGTTATGGCTTTAATACCGATGTTTTTGGTATGGAATTTGCTTTAAAAAGAGCCGAAATAAACCTTTGTGGCAAAAGGGTTATGATTCTTGGCACTGGTGGAACGTCGCTAACTGCTACTGCCGTTTGCAAAAGAGCAGGTGTAAAAGAGATAATTTACGTTTCTCGAAGTGGAGAGGTAAATTATGAAAACTGTTACGAAAAGTGCGTTGACGTTATTATAAATACAACCCCTGTCGGAATGTTTCCAAACGTCAGTGAAACGCCTATTGATTTGAGTAGGTTTGCCCGTTTAGAAGGGGTTTTAGATTGCATATATAATCCACTGCGAACAAATTTGATTTTGCAGGCAGAAAAACTTGGAGTTAAGTGTAGTGGTGGGCTTTTAATGCTCGTTGCTCAAGGTCTTAAAGCAGAGGAAATTTGGCTTGACAAAAAAATAGAGAGTTCTCGCTATGAAGAGATTTTTAAAATAATTGAGAGCCAAAAACAAAATATAGTGCTTATTGGTATGCCGTCTTGTGGTAAGACAACGGTTGCAAAATTGCTCGCTGAAAAGACAGGCAAAGAGATTGTAGATACTGATCAGCTCATATTTAAAATGCAAGGTAAAAAGCCGTCCGAGATAATAGAACAGTTTGGCGAAAAATATTTTAGAGAGGTGGAAAGCCTTGCTGTTCAAGAGGCTAGTAAACGTTTTGGGACTATAATTGCAACGGGAGGAGGGGCGATTTTAAGGGAAGAAAACGTTAATAATTTAAAGCGAAACGGCACACTTTTCTATCTAGAAAGAGCAGTAGAAAAATTGATTGATGATGATAGACCTTTATCTAAAAATGGGGCTATAAGTCGATTATTTGAGATAAGAAAGCCTATATACGAGAGCGTTTGCGATAAAAAGGTGTCAAACGACGGCGATATAGAGCATACTATAGAGGAGATTTTAGCTTTATGAAAATTCTCGTTATAAACGGAGTAAACCTTAATATGGTTGGCATTCGTGAGCCTGAACTTTACGGCAAGAGCGATTTTAAGGCACTCGTTAACACTGTAAAGGGCGAAGGCAAAAGGCTGGGCATAAAAGTTACCCATTACCAATCTAATAGTGAGGGCGATATCTGTACTAAAATTCAAAAAGCGTATGATAAGTATGATGGTATAGTAATTAACGCAGGTGCGTATACCCACACTAGCATTGCCATTTTAGATGCGTTAAAGGCTGTTGGTATTCCAACGGTTGAAGTGCATTTAACCGATATATACACTCGTGAAGAGTTTAGACACAAAAGTTATATAAGTCTTTATGCCGAAAAGGTAATTGCAGGCAAGGGCTTTGATGGTTATAAAGAGGCATTGAAATATTTTATTGATAAAGGTGCGTGTTAAAAAACAAAAGCAAGCGAAATTTCGCTTGCTTTTTTCAATCTTGTTTTTTATTGATAGTTGGTTGAGTAACGTTTTACCAATCCCATTTAGGAATAAAACTCTCACTAGCCGAGCCGAGTTCTTGAGCAAAATAGTCCGTTATACCAAGCGACAACAAATGCTCGTAAACCCTCTGATATTCTCGTTTAGTTATAGGGCGTTTAAGTTCTGGGTATTTGTCGCACTCTCCAAAAGGTGTGTATTGTCCCATAAGAGAAATAAACGCTCCGTTTTGTTTATTTACTGCAAACCAATCTAGCAAAGACTTGCTATCTTTAACGCCAAGGGGCATAATCATATGCCTAACGACCACACCTTGTTTTAGCATTCCGTCTTCGCCAAAAACTGTTTTTTTGGAGTTCATCATAAACGAAATGGCCTTTGTTGCAACGTCAAAATAATCGCTTTTGCCCGTGTATCTTTTTGCAAGTTCGGGCGAGAAAAATTTAAGGTCAGGAAGATAAATATCCACGTATGGGTCGATTAACGCCAAAGTTTCCACTTTTTCATAGGAGTGTGTGTTATAAACTATAGGTACTTTAGGGCGATAAATTTCAAATGCTTTTACAATTTCTTTTACAAAGTGGCTAGGGGTAACTAGGTTTATATTGTGCGCCCCCATATTTTCTAATTCTTTAAAGATTTCGGCAAGTTCTAAAGGGGTTATCTCTTTGCCTGTTTTCGAGCGAGAAAGTTCGTAATTTTGGCAAAACACACATTGCATAGAGCATCCACAAAAAAACACAGTGCCAGAGCCGTTTTTCCCACTAATAGGTGGCTCTTCAAAGGTGTGAAGATAATATTTTGCAATTTTCATTTTGTTAGATTGTCCACAGTAGCCAATGCTAGTTTCTCTGTTTGCACCACACTCTATAGGGCAAAGTTTGCAATTGTCGCTCATAGAACCTCCAGCCTAAATATTTGCAAATTACAATTATTATTGTAACACGATATTTTAAGATTGACAAACATTTTGATATGGTATATAATAATTAAGCGAAACGACCACAAATCTTAATCGCAAAAGGATTTTATTATGAACAAATTTTTTACAAGTGAAAGTGTTACGGAAGGGCATCCTGATAAAATTTGCGACCAAATTTCAGACGCAGTGCTCGACGCTATTTTGGCAAAAGACCCAAATGCAAGAGTTGCTTGCGAAACGTCAGTTACTACAGGGCTCGTACTCGTTATGGGCGAGATTACTACCGACTGCTACGTTGATATTCAAACGGTTGCAAGAGAAACTGTTAGAGAAATTGGCTATGATAGAGCAAAATACGGTTTTGACTGTGATACCTGTGCAGTTTTAACTGCAATACATGAGCAAAGTGCAGATATAGCACTTGGCGTTGACAGTTCCGTTGAACATAGAGAAAGTGGTGACGAGGCAGACCTTCACGGTGCAGGCGACCAAGGCATGATGTTTGGCTATGCTTGTAACGAAACGGAAGAATATATGCCAATGGCTATCACTCTTTCCCATAAACTTACTAGAAAACTTACCGAAGTCAGAAAGAACGGAACTTTGCCATATCTTCGTCCAGACGGAAAGAGCCAAGTTACTATCGAGTATGAAGATGGTAAAGTAAAGAGAATAGATACGGTAGTAGTTTCTACTCAACATAGCGAAAGCGTAACTACTGAACAACTTAGAGAAGACGTAAAAAGAGAGGTTATTCTTGCTTGTCTTCCAGCTGACCTCATTGATGAAAATACTAAATATTTTATCAACCCAACGGGTAGATTTGAAATTGGTGGTCCTCACGGAGATAGTGGCTTAACCGGTAGAAAAATTATCGTAGACACCTATGGTGGTAGTTGCCCACACGGTGGTGGTGCGTTCAGTGGTAAAGACCCAACGAAAGTAGATAGAAGTGCTGCGTATATGGCAAGATACATTTGTAAAAACGTAGTTGCAGCAGGTCTTGCCGACGAGTGTACTTTAGAGGTGGCATACGCTATCGGCGTTGCAAAACCTGTATCACTTTTTGTAAATACTAAAGGCACTGGTAAACTTTCTGACGAGGCTATTGCAGAGATTATTGCAAAAGAATTTGACCTTCGCCCATACTCCATCATTAAGACTTTAGATTTAAGAAGACCAATTTATAAAAATACTGCTGCTTACGGGCATTTCGGCAGAAGTGAATTTCCTTGGGAGCGTTTGGATAGAGTCGCAGATTTAAAGGCTTATTTACCTCGCTAAACTTTACAATAATCGCCTTATAGGCTAGTTTGTGTAGCAAACCAATCCTCTTTTTGAATATATTTCGGTTTTTTGAAATATATATCAAGAGAGGATTTTTTTATGACTTTTTTAGAAGACGCACTCTCTTTGCTAGGTTTAAAACAAGAACTTACGCCATACGCCTATAGAATAACTCTTTTGGGTAAAAGTGGTGGGATAATCGAGGGGGTAAAAACAGTAGACCTTTATTCGGATAGTAGAATTGAAATAGGTGTAAAAAGTGCAAAACTCGTTGTTGTAGGCGAAAATCTAAAAATAAAGACCTACGACCAAAATCAAATAGTTATTGTTGGAAAAATAACGGGGGTTTGTACTGCATGAGAAGGGGTAAACTGTTTGTAAAACTCCAAATAAAGGGAGAAGACAGTTTTTCTTTAATAGAAAAACTGCATAAAAGGGGCGTTTACGCTTATGATATTACTTTTTTTGATAAAAAAACTATTATTTCAATAGATTTTGTAGATTATAAAAAATTTTTTGCAATTTCTCGCAATATGTGTTATAATATACGTATACTTAAATATTATGGGAAGTTGTCCCCAATTAAAACTCTCTTTTCAAAATGTGGGCTTTTCATTTGTTTTAACCTATTTTTGGCGTTGGTTATAGCCTTTGACGGGTACGTAGGTAAGGTTTGTTACGAGGGCGACGGCGAGTATTTTGCTCCACAAATTTCCACCCTTTTAAAAAGCGAGGGGGTAACGGAGAAAACCTTTTTAAAAGCCGACTTAAAAGAGTTGGAGAATAAATTGCTCCAAGAAATAGACGGCGTTGCCTATGTTTCGTTGAGAAAATCTGGGCGAGTGTTGACCGTAGAGGCTTATCGGTCAGAGCCAAAAATAGAGGGAATAGACTTAAAAAAAGAAAAAATTGTATCCACGGTTAGTGGCACTATAAAAGCGATAAATCTTTTGAGTGGCACTGCAATAGTTAGTGTTGGCGACGAGGTTAGAAAGGGCGAAACGCTAATTGAGGGTTACGTTTTAAAAGATGAAGAGAAGCAGTTGACCTATGCTCTTGGCGAGGTTGAAATTGAGGCGAAATACGTTTTTACTTATCAAAGTTTTGCTAGTGGCGAGCGTTATAAAAATCGTGCTTGTTTGCTAGCGAGGGAAAATCTTGGCGAAAAAGACGTTATAAGTTGCGAGGTAGAAGAGAGTTTTGATAAAGACAAAATCGTGTATACGGTTATGCTGAAGTATTTAGTAACGGTCAGTTAAAAAACGGAGGGAAAATTGGCAGAATTTACAGTATTTGCCGATATTGGCAGTTTAGAAAACTTATCTAAACTTTTAGGAGTTTTTGATGAAAATCTAAATATAATCGCAAGGGAAACGGGTGTGCTTGCGTACGTCGAGGGGACTGGTATTAGGCTTTCTGGCGACGAGCAACAAGTTCTTTTGGCAGAGACGGTTATAACTAAACTCGCATCGATAATAAAATCAGGCGAGCCGTTAGATAAATCTAGGATTATCTACTGCATAGAACTTGCAAAAGAGGGAAACGCAGAGGGCATAGAGAAGGTTATGTCGGGCGTTATTGCTATAACTCATAAGGGCAAGCAAATCAAATGCAAAACGGTAGGTCAAAAAAAGTACGTTGACGCTATAAAGAAAAATACGGTTGTATTTGGCGTAGGTCCAGCAGGTACGGGTAAGACGTATCTTGCCGTTGCCATGGCAGTATCGGCATTTAAAAATAAAGAGGTCGAAAAGATAATTTTGACAAGACCAGCCGTAGAGGCAGGCGAAAAACTTGGTTTTTTACCAGGCGATTTACAGACAAAGGTCGATCCATATTTAAGACCTTTATACGACGCTCTTCAAGAGATGCTCGGGCTTGACAGTTATATCAAACTTATGGAAAGGGGCGTTATAGAAATTGCACCACTTGCTTATATGAGAGGAAGAACTCTTTCCAACGCGTTTATCATTTTAGACGAGGCCCAAAATACTACTAAAGAGCAAATGAAAATGTTTTTAACACGTATGGGCGATGGAAGCAAGATGGTGGTTACGGGTGACTTAACCCAAATAGACCTTCCAGATGGAAAGAAGAGTGGTTTAAAACATGCAACCGATATTTTAAAAAATATCGACGGTATAGAAAGCATATTTTTAACAGCAAAAGACGTTGTACGCCACGCCTTAGTTATGGAGATAATAAAGGCGTATACAAAATACGAAGAAAGGCTTAATTTACCCGAGGGTAAAAAATAAGTCGGAGAAAATTTATGGTAAAAGAAAACAAACAAATTGCTAACTGGGAATTTAAAGATTTTGCAAGGACGGTGTTTTGGTTTGCATTGCACACCTTGATTTTTATCTGTGGTTTTTTTGCAGTTTTATACGTAAATTCGGGGTTTGACCTTCAAGTGCTTACTTTGCATTTAAAGAGCGAGGGTGAAGTTCAAAATCTTGTGTATCTCGTTATTGCGATGTGCCTAGTTTCTATAGGGATATACCTTTATTTCTATCACGAAAACAATGCGTTTATTAAAGAGACTAGAAATATCAACCTTGTGTTTTTGATTTTAGAACTTTGCATAGCCATAACTTACGGAATGGGTAAATACAGTATGTATGCACGTCCGTTTGCACTTTGTGCCCTTTTATCACTCATACTCATTGAAAAGAGAACGGCCATTTTTATGAATACCGTCTGTTGCTTTTTAATGTTTATGATAGATGCGTTTTTAACGATAAAAGTAGTAGAGGGGCATAGGCTTTACGCTTCGCTTTTAATAGGTTTTTCAACTAGTATTTTAGCGATATACCTAGTTTCTGGAATAACCTCCAGATTAAAAGTTTTCTTGATGGGATTTGTAATATCTTTGCCAATTATCATTTGTACGCTATGTCTAGAAACAGATAGTCTTTTGATAAATCCTATTCCGCTTGTTATTTACGGATTTACTTCTGGTATGTCATCGGTTGTTGGTATGATGGCAATACTTCCCGTACTTGAAAAAATCTTTAATAGAGTTACGGTTTATAAACTTTACGAACTTACCGACCACAAAGCACCACTGCTTCAAAAACTTAATGAAAAAGCACCGGGTACGTTTAACCATTGTTTGATAGTTTCTACTTTGGCTGAATCTTGTGCGTCGGCGATTGGCGAAGACCCTCTTCTTGCAAGAGCGTGTGCATATTACCACGACATAGGCAAAATCGAACACCCAGAATACTTTACCGAAAATCAAAGTGGCTACAATCCACATAATGAGATTACCCCAGAACTTTCCGTTGATATTATTCGCTCGCATGCAACTGATGGCGCTAGAATTATCAAAGAGCATAAATTGCCAAGCATACTTAGCGACGTTGCCGAGCAACATCACGGCACGCTTCATATTAGGTACTTCTATATGCAAGCAAGTAAGTTTTCTGAAGAAACGTTACCTCTTAAAGATTTTGCGTACAAAGGTCCACGTCCACAAACTAAAATTGCAGCAATTTTAATGCTTGCAGACGCTTGCGAGGCAAAGGCAAGGTCTCTTCCCGTACGCTCGCACGAAAAGGTTGACGAGGCTGTAAGAGAAATTATCGAAGAGAGAATGGATTTCGACCAATTCTACGAGTGTGATATAACTATGAAAGATTTAGACGTTATAAGAAAAACGCTTACCAACTCTTTAGCAGGCGTACATCACGATAGAGTGGAGTATCCTAAACTTAAAATAGGTGGAAACAAATACGAATAATGAGCACTTTAAAGGTAATTTGCGAAGAAAAAGAAGGTGAGTTGTTTGATATTCAAAAGGTGGCTGATTGTGCCTATCAAACGCTTGGACAAACAGAGGAACTTTTAATAGAAATCGCTTTCGTTAGCGAAGAGGAAATAAAAGAGTTAAACAACGAACAACGAAACATAGACAAGGTTACCGACGTCTTATCTTTTCCTTATCTTGATGAAATTCGAGGCAAGATTTTAACTCCAGAGCATTTTGGAAACGAAAGAGAGGACGAAGGCTTTTTACTTGGCTCTATTTGTATTTGTATGCAAAGAGCAAAGGAGCAAGCAGAAGAATACGGACACTCTCTAGAGAGGGAGATTTGCTACCTTGCGCTTCATGGAATACTGCATTGCTTTGGTTACGACCATATCGAAAAGGCTGATGAAGAAGAGATGACTAAGTTAGCCGAACAAATTATGACTACGCTTAACTTAAAGAGGAATTAAAATGAGAACAGGAACAGTTGCCGTTGTAGGTAGGGCAAATGCAGGCAAATCAACCCTTGTAAACGTGTTAGTTGGCGAAAAAGTTGCTATCGTTTCGCCAAAACCTCAAACCACGAGAGATAGAATTTACGGCGTTTTAACTACTGATGATTATCAAGTGGTTTTTGAAGATACTCCAGGTATTTATAAAGCACAAACGACGCTTAATTCACGTATGCAAAGGGCGGCGGAAAATACTGCCAAAGAAACAGACGTAATACTCTTTGTAGTAGACGGACATACAGGCTTAAAAGAAGAAGATTTATCGTTAGCAACAAGGTTTGCAAAAGTTGGCGTACCAATGATAGTTGCGTTTACAAAAACCGATATTATGCCTAAAGAAAATATTCCTGCCGAACTTATCAAACTTGCCGAAATTAATGGCATAGACGAGATAGTGCCTGTTTCTGCAAGAAAGGGTAGAAACGTTAAAGAACTTTTAAGCGTTATACTTAAATATCTCCCAGAGGGTGATTACGTTTTCGATCCAAACGCTATATCGGACAAGTCTGAAAAGTTTATGATAGCCGAGATAATGCGTGAGAAAATTTTGCTTAAATATGATAGAGAAATACCACACGGCATAGCAATAACTATAAACGAGTTTTCAAGAAGAAAGAACGGAATTTACGATATAAATTTAGACATAGTTTGCGAAAAAGAAAACCACAAAGCAATACTTATCGGCAAACAAGGTAAAGCCTTAAAAGAAGTATCTTCTTTTGCCCGTGAAGCAATGGAAAAATTCTTAGATGCAAAAGTATTTTTAACTACCTACGTAAAAGTTAAAGAAAATTGGAGAGATAAGCCTAATCTTTTGAAAGAGTACGGCTATTCTGAAGACGTATAAGCGTCGGTATGCTTTGTTTCTACTTTAACCCCCAAACCCCAATGACCAAAGAGGTCTATCGTGTCTTGTGTGTTAAAGTGAGCCTCGCCTACCTTGCTTCTCCATCTTCAGAAGGTTTAAAAACGCATTGTGTGGGTTTAAAAACAAGGATGCAACGTCACGTTGCTGATAGGCAAGGACTATCCCACCCAATATCAATTTGCGAGCCTTGTCTTGCTCGCTTCTCCATCTTCAGAAGGTTAAAAAACCTTGTTTAAGCAAGTAAGAAACATTATGCTTGCGAAGTATAAGAAGCAAAAAATTTCTCATACTTTTTCTACGGAGGAAGGAGTATGAAAAAACCTGAAGATTCTGCTTGGGAAATGTTTGAAAAAACGGGTAAACCAGGCTACTATATGCTTTACCAAAAGCTAAAAAATAAAACCGAAAAACATAAAAATTAAGCCTAGCAACGCTAGGCTTAAAAAAGGACAAAATGACAGACAAGGTAAACGGCATAACTCTTCGTGCAGTCAATTATAAAGACAGCGATAGAATATTAACCCTATTCACTTTAGAAAAGGGTAAAATAACGGCTAATGCAAGGGGCGTTAGAAAGGCTAACGCTAAAATGAAACAAGTTGCCGAGCCCTTTTGTTTTGCCGAAACTATTTTGGCCGAAAAATCGGGTAGATATACGGTTACCGAAATAAACTCTTTCGATGCCTTTTATCCTATAAGAACAGATTTGAAAAAATACTACGCTGGTATGACGGCATTAGAACTTACCGACGCCATTTTGCCCGACGGATTAGAGAGTGCAAGTCATTTTGTTTTACTAGTAGAACTTCTTAAAAAACTTGCCTATAAGTCGATTAATCCTATAAATTTGCTTGTAAAATTCTTTTACGACGTGGCTTTAGAACACGGATATTCGATAAATTTAGCCTCTTGTGGTAGATGTGGGACAGTTATTGAGGATAAAGTGTTTTTGTCGTTGAAAGATGGTTGTTGCGTTTGCGAAGATTGTAAAAGACAAGGTGAAAACGGATTTTCGATAGATACTTACAAATATTTAAAACGCATATCCGAGGGCGAAATTGACTTTGAAGATAAAGAAAGTGCAAAAAACGGGCTTAGGTTTTTTGCGTACTATTTTTCTAAGGTAATAAGTTTAAATTTAAAGTGCTTGGCAATGCTTATAGACTTGCCTTAGTGAAAAGCAGTAAAACATTATTAAAGAACGGAACGCCGTTCTTTTTTTGTTGTTTTGCGAGAGTAAAAACAGTTAAATTGAAGAAAGATTGCTATTTTATATAAATTTTATATAAAAATGCATAAATTTACTTGATAAAAATAAAAAAATGTTATAAAATGAAAAATGCAAAAAATGTAAAATAAATGCGTGCTGTATATATGCACGTTAATTCAGGAGGAAGTTTTAATGGAAAACAAAAAGTATGTTTACCAGTTTTCAGAAGGTAACGCAAAGATGCGTGAAGTTCTCGGTGGTAAAGGTGCAAACCTTGCTGAAATGACTCATATCGGTCTTCCAGTACCTCAAGGTTTCACAATTTCAACTGAAGCTTGTACTAAATACTATGAAGATGGTAGACAAATCAATGCAGACATCCAAGCTGAAATTATGGAAAACATCGCTAAGATGGAAAAAGTTACCGGTAAGAAATTCGGCGACTTAGAAAATCCACTTCTCGTTTCAGTTCGTTCTGGTGCAAGAGCGTCAATGCCAGGTATGATGGATACCATCTTAAACCTTGGTCTTAACGAAGAAGTAGTTGACGTTCTTATTAAAAAGTCTAACAACCCAAGATGGGTATGGGACTGCTATAGAAGATTCATCCAAATGTACTCTGACGTAGTTATGGAAGTTGGTAAGAAATATTTTGAAAAACTTATCGACGAAATGAAGGAAAGAAAGGGTGTTACGTTAGACGTTGACCTTTCTGCAGAAGACCTTAAAGAACTTGCAAATCAATTCAAACAAGAATACAAGAACCAACTTGGTACTGATTTCCCATCTGATCCAAAGGAACAACTCTTTGGCGCTATCAAGGCTGTATTTAGAAGCTGGGATAACCCAAGAGCAAACATCTACCGTCGTGACCACGATATCCCATACAGCTGGGGTACTGCAGTAAACGTACAAATGATGGCTTTCGGTAACATGGGTGATGACTGTGGTACTGGTGTTGCTTTCACTCGTAACCCTGCAACTGGTGAACCAGGTCTTATGGGCGAATTCCTTATGAACGCTCAAGGCGAAGACGTAGTTGCTGGTGTTAGAACTCCAATGCCAATTTCTCAAATGGCTGAAGTTCTTCCAGAAGTTTACGCTCAATTCCTTGATATCTGCAAGACGTTAGAATCTCACTACAGAGATATGCAAGATATGGAATTCACTATCGAAAAAGGCAAACTTTACATGCTTCAAACTAGAAACGGTAAGCGTACTGCTGCCGCTGCTATTAGAATCGCATGCGACCTTTTAGATGAAGGTATGATCGATGAAAAAGAAGCACTTCTTCAAATCGACGCTAAGACTTTAGACATGCTTCTTCACCCAACCTTCGATGCTAAGGCATTAAAGGAGGCTGACAAGAATAACGTTGTAGGTAAAGGTATTGCTGCATCTCCAGGTGCTGCTGCTGGTACTATCGTATTCACTCCAGAAGATGCTGTTGAACTCGGCAAAGCTGGTAAGAGCGTAATCTTAGTAAGACTTGAAACTTCTCCTGAAGATATCGAAGGTATGAAGTATGCTCAAGGTATCTTAACCGTACGTGGTGGACAAACTTCTCACGCTGCCGTTGTTGCACGTGGTATGGGTACTTGTTGCGTATCTGGTTGTGGCGACATTAAGATGCACGAAGAAGAAAAATACTTCGAACTTGCTGGTAAGATTTTCCGTGAAGGTGACGACCTTTCTCTTGACGGTTCTACTGGTAACATTTACGATATCGCAATTAAGACTGTTCCTGCTGATCCTAACAGTGGATATTTTGGCAGAATCATGCAACTTGCTGATAAATATAAGGCACTCGGCGTAAGAACAAACGCTGACACTCCTGCTGACGCTCAAAGAGCAGCTGAACTTGGTGCACAAGGTATCGGTCTTTGCCGTACAGAGCACATGTTCTTCGGCGAGGGTAGAATTGATAAGTTCCGTGAGATGATCTGTGCTGAAACCGTAGAAGAAAGAGTTAAGGCTCTTAACGCTATCGAGCCAATGCAACAAGCAGACTTCGAAGGTCTTATGGAAGCTTTACAAGGACATCCTGTTACTATCAGATTCCTTGACCCACCTCTCCACGAGTTCGTTCCTACTGCTGAAGAAGACATCAAGGCTTTAGCAGACGCTCAAGGTAAGACTGTTGCTGAAATTAAGCAAATTTGTGAAGCTCTTCACGAGTTCAACCCAATGATGGGACACAGAGGTTGCCGTCTTGCAGTTACTTATCCTGAAATTGCAGAAATGCAAACTAAGGCTGTTATCAAGGCTGCTATCGCTGTTTCTAAGAGACATCCAGATTGGAAAGTTGTTCCAGAAATTATGATTCCTCTCGTAGGAGAAATCAAGGAACTTAAGTACTGCAAGAAGACCGTTGTTGAAACTGCAAACGCAGTTATCGCTCAAGCAGGCGTTGACCTCAAGTACGAAGTTGGTACAATGATCGAAATCCCAAGAGCATGTCTCACTGCTGATGAAATCGCTAAAGAGGCTGAATTCTTCTGCTTCGGTACTAACGACTTAACTCAAATGACTTTCGGCTTCAGCCGTGACGATGCTGGTAAGTTCCTTACTGCATATTATGATGCTAAGATTTACGAATCTGATCCATTCGCAAGACTTGACACTACTGGTGTTGGTAAACTTATGGATTTAGCAGTTCGTCTTGGTAAGGGTGCAAACGATAAGCTTCACTTCGGTATCTGTGGTGAGCACGGTGGTGACCCATCTTCTATCGAATTCTGTCACGCTATCGGCTTAACTTACGTAAGCTGTTCTCCATTCAGAGTTCCAATCGCTCGCTTAGCCGCTGCACAAGCGAACATCCGTGCGCCAAGGGCGAAGAAATAGGATATTTTAAGTCAAAATAACACTAAAAAGGACGGTTTTAATAGCCGTCCTTTACTATTTTTTAAAATTTGTCAAAACCGAGCATAGTTATAGCCACCAAAATTGTCTTTGGTGGCTATTTTCTGTGAATTAGTAAAAGATTAAAAATCGATTACTTTTTGAACTTGATTTTTTTGATATTTACGTACGTTGTTTCGCTAGCAAGTAGCATCCTTAAATCGGGCATTACGTCCGATTTTTCTTTGTCCTTGCAATATTCCTTCATCTGCGTAGAACTCTCTTTATAAACCCTATAAAGGGCGTATTCAATGAGTCTTTTTATATCCTCGTCTTTAACCGTAGTTTCGTTGATACAGTATATCGAAGAAAGGATAGCGTGAATTTCGTAAGTGTGTCGCATTCGTTTCTTTTTGTTAGTATAATCACCTTTCATTTTTTACCTCCCCGTATTTGGCGTATAGTATCTTCCACGTATGTTTATTACGCCATCTCGTTTTGTAACTTTGCCTTTTTGACAGGCTCTTAAAATAAGGTTGCCGTCAGTCGGTTTTGCTTTTGGGATATTTCCATCATCAAATTGAGCCGAAGAAGAGCCTTCTATAATACGGCTATGTTTAACAAGTTCTACACAAAATTGACCTAAAGTTTCGTGTTTTCCAACGCTGTCAATTATGTACGAAACGTCTAATTGAGGGTTATATGCTGTAATTCTAAAATAATTGTTATTCATAATTTTTTACTCCTTTGTACTTTTTTCTTTAATTAAATTAACTATATCTTCAATAGATTCGGGTAACGGACTTTCAATCTTGTTAAATCCGTTTAGTTCACCGATGCTGCCATGCTCGTAAGAATTATCTCTTACACCTGTATCGTATCTTAACTCTATATGTTTTGTAGAACTTGAACAATAATGACCTTTATAAGACATATCGTGTTCAAATTCGTTATGTACCGTAACGGTTAGACTGTAATCGCAGTATTTAGCGGTTGAGTCTTTTTTCTTGAACCAGATAGAGGTTTCGCCACGTAGTCCAAAAGGACCTAGTATTTCAAATTTTTCGCAATCGAGTAGTGGTGTAAGTATTTTTGCAAGCGGTATTACGAGCGTGTCGTGCCAACCGCCTATTTTAGATTTTTTCTTTTCGAGGCGTGAAATTTTCATTTCGTAGTCTATAATACGCTCGTTTATTTGGCGTTCTTCTTTGTCTTTAGATAAATATGATTCGTATAATTCTGTTATTTTTTCCATTGTTATATCACTCCTTTTATAAAAATTAAGCGGCTATCCTTGCTAATTCTTGATTAGCGTGGGGTAGCCACTTGTTGTTGACGAAATTTAAAACGTTATCGTCCGGCGTTGAGTTTTTGTAAGCGTAACACTGTAGAACTTCTTTAGTTTTTAAAGAATATTCAATAGTTACGAAAGGCGTTTCTAAATCTTCTAATTTGCGAACGAAAAAGATTAAGGTTTCTTCTCGTGCCATCTTTCTATCATAACCGTTATAACCAACGCAATGAGAAAGAGCGTTTCCCTCGTTTATTAGTTCGGTTTTAGATTGAGCAAGGAATATAGCGTAATGCTCGTCTTCGGTAAAACCTGCAAGTGGTAAATACTTTCTAGCGGCAATTAAGAAGTCTTTTGCAAGTTGAGCCTCTTGTAATTTGCGTTCTTTTTCACGTTTACGCCTTTCTCTTGCCCGTAGAGCGTTTTCTTTACGAAGTTCTTCTTCTCGTACCGTTTTGTACTGCTGAAGTCGTATATCGTGCCAACGGTGGAAATCCGAAGGGTAGCGGATACTGTCGTCAGTCAAATCAAGGTTTAAATAATCACAAGCGCGAACGTAATCTAAATAAAGGGATTGCGAAAGGTTACGTTTGTCGAGATATTTAAAGAGTTTTTCATATTCACCCAACACGCCTTTTTTAATAACGAGTTTAACTATATCTTTACCGTGATAATCGTGAATTAGGTCTTTTTTCCTTTCTTCAAACTCTTGCAATGCTTGTAGGTTTAAATTCTTTTTATAAGCCTTTAGTAAAACGTCGCAGTAGTAACGCCCGCTAGACATATAATAGTCTTTATGGGCTACGAGCCATTTGTGAAAGGACTTGTCTTTACGCATTTGACTTAATATCGTTCTACAAAGAGCATAACAACCTAAACCGCTTTTAAGCAGATATTCAGTTTCGGGAAATTCTCTATATAAGCGTAGGTATGAAAGAATATCTTTTGCGCGAACTTTCTTGTATTCGCTATATTGAAATTCAGGGAAACGGTCTAAAAAATTCAAGTTGATAACGTGAGCGTAAGGGTCGAAAAGTTTAGTGTTGTTTTCGTACCACTGACCGTCCTCGTAGAACTTTTCTGTTTTATCTAATCCTAAATCGTACCAACCTACTTGATAACCGCCGACAGGGTAAAAGATTAAGTCTTTTACGTAACTGGTTTTAGAGTTAAGAAAGTGGACTGCAACTTGTTTACATTGCCAACGTTTATATTTTGTTCTAACCGCAACGGTAACTTTAACGAGTTGTTTTTTCCAACAAGCAAGATAAGCGTAAAATCGTCTTTGGGCGGTTTGGTCTTTATTCGTTATTAAGTCAACTTTCTTGATTTTAGCAATCATATATTTCGGTATTTGTTTTATATCTTTTATTAAAATTTCCATAATAATCAACCTATAGCCACGTTTTCTCCAAATAAATCTAATAATTTAATCAATGATTCTTGGTCGAAAGCCTTCATAAGTTCCGTTTCCTTTTGAAGGTCATCTTCACTGGAATCGTTAGAAGTCTTAAATTCTTTTTCAACGTCTTCTTCATTAGATTTATAAGTTTTCGTGGTTTCCTTTTGTGGTATTGAAGTAATAAACGTGCCGTTAGTATCAATAGCGATTAGACTATGATTTTCGGCAATTTTATCAAAGTAATTTTCGGCGCAGTGATATGGGAATCCAATCATAGGAATACGGTGGTCTAGCCCACAATCACGACCTACTAAAGTTAAGTCAAGTTCCTTTGCGATAGTTACTGCATCTTGACCGAATATTTCATAAAAATCGCCAAGGCGCATAGCAATTACCGAAGTAATATACGAGTCCTTGACGTCTTGATAAGTATTGTATATAGGGTTGCCTTTTGGCTTTGTTTCAACAACTTTTTCTTCAACGGTTTCTTCCATTTCTTCTTCAACTTCTTCTTCATCCGATTCGTCGATTTCTTCTTTAACTTCGTCTATTGTAGAATTGTCAACTGTGTCTTTCTTATCATCTTTTTTATCAATAAAAGCAGATAAATCGAAGAGAGAAGTTTGTTCGTGTTTTGGCTTTTGTTGAATAGGTGGAGTAAAAGTTGTTGAAGGTTTAGCAACGGGCTTTGGTTTTCTGTATTTAGTTCCATCAGGGTTGTAAAGTGTGCCGATGATGGACTCTTCTTCAAAATAGTGGATAGCCCAACCGAAAACTAATGAACCTTCAATGCAAGCACAATTTACTCCTTTCTGAGCAAGGTTTTGAGCCTCTTTTCCGGCAAATATCATAAATTCGTTTAAAGTTTTTTTGTTGACTAATTGTTTACCGTCTTGCTCAACGAAAACGCCCGCATTGATTTTACGGGCGAGTTCTTCGCTAGCATGTTCTTCTAGATATGTTTTAATTATTTCATGTTCTTTACAGTTAGTTTCTAAATTTAATTTTTTCATAAGTTATACTCCTTGAAATAGGCAGTCGATTCCTACTGGTAAATCTTGTAGCGCAGCGTAACAATTTCTTTCGCCACGATAGTCTTTCTCGTTTTTTGCTCTACGAATTAACACGTGATAAAACCAGTCTTGGCGAAATCTAACGTCGCTAATTGATAGATAAACGTATTTATTTTCCGAATTTTTTATAAACGCTGAAAAACAGTAGTGGTTTCTATTTGCGCTTACAAGTTGCCAACCGCAGTTGCAACACATTTTGCGCAAGTAATGTATGTATTTGTTTTGAATATTCAAAATTTTCTTTCGTT
>JAFVSF010000132.1 GCA_017503885.1 Clostridia bacterium | reverse complement strand
TATATGTATAGACGCTCCAAAATGAATAAGAAGGTAAACTGCAACTATATTCAAAATTATTGCAATTATATTGAAAATATAAGTAAACCTTGCCTTCTGGTCGGCAATTATCAATGAAGAATACGTTGTGCCTATTAAATACTCTAGTATAGTGCTTATACTGAGAATCAAAATCATAGACGCTATATACCAAAAATCAAAGATAGTATTTGAAATTAGCGGAAATATAAATACGAGTGCAACGACGTAAAAACCGAATATGAAGGCAATTCGCAAGAAAAACCTTCTTGACGCCCTAAAAATACCGGATACCTTTTCCATATTGTTTTCAGAAAGAGGCTTATAGTACGCTGCTCTAATAACTCCACCAGCTCCACCTTCTAAAAGTGAAATATACGACAAAAACTGAACGATTGATACAATTAACCCATTTGCCTTAGAGCCAAACGATTCAATCATCAACTTCGGTAGTATTAGCCCACTTACAGCAGTTACTAATTGAAGTGTTAATAGAAATAAAATATTTAGTTTTGTGTTTTGCGTTCTTGTATTAACCGACATCTTTTTTACTGTTCACCACTTATTTTATTGGTTTTTTATCCAAGTTACATCAATATAAATAATAATACAAAAAAGCAGTAATGTCAATATATATGAATAAACTCAGCCCTGTTTTTATGTTGCTTTAACAATATTACGCAACGTTCTTGAGTAATACAATAAAAACTTTTTGTAAGATTGCAAAAAGTTTATTTATACAAAGACGTTAATATTACAAAAATAAAAAAGTAGATAAAATATAAATTTTATCTACTTTCAGATTTTAAATTAAAATCTTTATATTAGATTGCAGTGTATCCGCCGTCGATAGGAAGAATAACGCCTGTAACGTAAGAAGCCTCGTCACTTGCTAAAAAGATTGCTCCTGCGTTAAGTTCCCCACTATTTCCATAACGACCTAGTGGAACGGTTGCCTTCATATATTGTGTGAATTGTTCGGTTTTCAACACGTCCTCAGTGAGTTCTGTTGCAAAATATCCAGGACAAATGCAGTTACAAGTAATATTGTATTTTGCAAGTTCTGCAGCAACCGCTCTCGTAAAGTTAACAACACCGCCTTTTGATGCGTGATATGCTACCGTATCAATAGCAGGGTTACCAACTAAACCATACATAGATGAAATATTGATAATTCTACCATAATTGTTCTTTTTCATAATATTAGCAAAAGCTCTAGTTACGTAGAATACACTCGTCATATCCGTATCAATAGTAAAGTCCCATTCTTCGTCAGTCATAGCTAATACGCCGGCGTTCTTTGCAGAACCAGCACAATTAATTAATACGTCAATCTTTCCAAATTCTTTTTCTGCAGCAATTGCTGCTTCGTTGACCATTTTAGAATCAGTAACGTCACACTTTAATGCTAAAACTTTAACGCCAAAAGTACGAAGTTCTTCTGCTAAACTTTCTAATCTCTCAAGTCTTCTCGCCATAATAACTAAATCAGCACCTTGACTAGCAAAGCCCTTAGCCATCTGTGCACCTAAACCTGATGATGCGCCTGAAATAACGACAACTCTGTTTTTTAAACTAAACATTTTTTCATCTCCTTTATATTTTTTATTACCTTTATATTTTAAAAAACATAATATAATAAGTCAAATAAAATTTATTTACTTTTTAAATAAAAAGTATAAATTTAAGTTTAACAATAGCTAAGCCTAATTTATTC
>JAFVSF010000131.1 GCA_017503885.1 Clostridia bacterium | reverse complement strand
GCGTTTAGTTGACGATTATAACAAGATAAAAGATGAGATTTATACAAAGAGTTTGAAATGTAAAACGGCAAAAACGCTAGTTTACGTAGAAGAAAATCCAAGCAATTTATATTAAATTTGCACTTTAAAAAAACAACAAAGAGGGGACGTTATGGCAGTATTACCAATAGTACAAACAGGTGCAGAAGTATTAAGACAAAAATGTGCAGAAGTAGAAAAATTCGATGCAGAACTTCATAGCCTTTTAGACGATATGAAAGATACTTTAAAAGATGCTCAAGGTGCAGGACTTGCTGCTCCACAAGTTGGGGTTAGTAAGAGAATATTTATAGTAGACGTCGAAAACGAGGGTATGGTAGAATTTATTAACCCTGTTATTTTAGGCGTGTCTGGAAGTCAATACGGTGTTGAAGGTTGTCTTTCGGTAAAAGGTAAATGGGGGGACGTAAAACGTCCAAGAAAAGTGACTATCGAGGCGTGCGACAGATTTGGCAACAAGTTCAAATTTGTCGGCAGAGATTTTACGGCAAAGGCACTCAGTCACGAATACGACCATTTGGACGGAATTTTATATACGGACAAAGCCAACAATTTAAGAGAAGAGGTTTAAAATGAAGATAATTTATCTTGGTACGCCAGAGTTTGCAGTTGCTCCTTTAAAGGCTATTATAGAGAGCCAAAATCACGACGTAGTGGCAGTTGTAACTCAACCAGATAGACCTGTAGGCAGAAAAAATATAATTACGCCACCACCAGTTAAGGTTGTTGCTTTAGAAAACGATATACCTGTTTTTCAGTATGAAAAAATTAGGGTGGAGGGCGTTGAAAATTTAAAAAGCCTTCATGCAGATATTATGATTACATGTGCATACGGTCAAATTTTATCAAAAGAGATAATAGATATTTGCCCTCACGGTATCATTAATATTCACGCATCACTTCTTCCTAAATATAGAGGTGCAGCACCTATTCAATACGCTGTTATAAACGGCGAAAAAACCACGGGTGTTACAGTTATGCAAACGGAAGTTGGACTTGACACTGGCGATATTTTAGAGGCGTTTGAAACTCCTATTGGAGAAAGTGAGACGGCGGGCGATTTGTTTGTAAGGCTTTCTAATATGGGTGCAGAGAAAATTTGCTCGGTGCTTGATAAAATAGAAAAAGGGGAGATTGTTCCTCAAAAACAAGATGAAAGCAAGGCTTTCGTAGTTAAAACCATCAAAAAAGAAGATGCTTTAATTAATTTCTCAAAATCGGCTTTAGAGATTAAAAACCTTATAAACGGAATGAATCCTTGGCCTATAGCCTACACGTTTGCAAACGGTAAAAAACTCAAGATATATAGGGCAATTACCGTTGACGCTTGTGGTAACGTTGGCGAGGTAATAAAAGCAGATAAAAAGCTTTATATTGCTTGTGGCGAGGGTGCTATTGAAGTTTTAGAACTTCAAGAAGAAGGTGGCAAAGTTATGAACGCTCTTTCTTATTTGAACGGAAGAAAGTTAAAGGTTGGCGACATTTTAGGGGAATAATATGCTAACTTTATTTTACGATTGTTATAGAATATTAACTTCAGTTTATTCTGGTGGGGCTTTTGTAAAGCAGGCTATGAACGAAACTTCTATTGAAGAGAAAAATAGAGCACACGTTACAAAGATTTGTTACGGTGTTTTAGACAAAGATATATCGCTAGAATACGAAATGTCTTTGCTTTGCGACAAAAGACCAAAGCAGGCTATAAGAATTGCCTTAAAGATAGGTATGTATTCGATAAAATATTTGCAAACTGCAGTTTACGCCGTTACCGATAATATGGTAGAACTTGTTAAAAAACTCGGTAAAGGAGGTACGGCGGGTTTTGTAAATTCGTTTTTGCGTAGATATTCAAAACTAGAATATATCTTGCCAAAAGATGAGATAAAAGCACTTTCTATTAAATATTCATACCCAGAATTTGCAGTTAAACGACTTATAGCCGAGTATGGCAAGCAAAGGGCAGAAGGCATTATGAGTGCAGATGAAGAGAGAACTGCAGTTCGCTTTAACAAGGGCGAAAACGGAAAGGCTTATTTAG
>JAFVSF010000130.1 GCA_017503885.1 Clostridia bacterium | reverse complement strand
TTTTGTGCGTCATTGTGGACTCGCTCACTACGCTTGTCCGTAACGATTCCCCTTCCACTCTCTGGGAAGAGTCTTACTCTGCGAATTCTTCAAAGTATCGAAAGCCTGGACGCTAAGGGTGCTACCCTTTATTTCATGGCAACATTATAGCAAAGAAAATTTTACTTGTCAACTATTTTAGTGTAGTTTTTTAAAATTTATTAAACTATTTTAGTTTTGCCCTTGCATCCTTTTTATTTCAGTATTAGAATTTCTTCTTTTTCTTAAGAATAAAGAATGCCGCAGCACCAACAACGCCTACACCTGCAATGACTGCAAGTAATACGTACTTGAAACTATCATTTGCTTTAATTTCAAACGTGTATTCGGTCGTGTTACCACATTCATCCATTGCAACAACCCTATACTTACCGTTTTCCGTTAATTCATCGCCAAGTTCGTAAAGAAGTTTTTCGTCGTTAAGATATACAGTTACTTCACCTTTTTCAGAAAGGTCCGTAATGCTTACAGGATTTTCAGTTCTACCACCATTCTCAACGCCGTTAAGCTTAACTGTTGGCTTGGTTCCATCTACTGTAATATTGAACGTATAAGTTACACCATTCGCTACAACACCGACCTCATAGTCTCCATCGTTAAACAACTCGAGCGTGCCGTAGTTCAAACGTTTATCTTCACCGTTTACAAGAACTCTTTCAAATCCTTGCATGTCGTCGAAGTTGTGTTCAAATTTACTTACAAGCGATTTAACCACCGTGAAACTCATTTCACTCTTGTTACCAATCATATCCGTAATGACAAGCGAATATTTTCCCGGTATAGTAATCTCACTACCCATTTGATAATCCAACGTAGCGCCTTCCATGGTTAAAACACAATTAACTTCCTCGTTCGCAGTAATAGTAACAGAATTTGCAAGACCTTTATCGTTAACGTTGATGTCGAAATCTACAAACTTATCAATTACGAAAAGAATTTCAACACTATTTTCTGCATGGTCGCTAACAACTAGCCTATAAGAGCCACTTTCCGAAATTACGGTTCCAGAAATATACTCACCCATAGACGCTCCATCCTTAAAGAGTTCAGTTACAAGCCCTTCCTCCTCAATGGTAAGACTGACATCTTGGTTTGTGCTCGTATTAGATTCTGCACCATCAAGCACTACGGTCGGTTTAATGGTGTCAATCGTGAAAGTGTAAACCATCTTGTATCCGTCATAGTTTTCAAAAGTGAGGATATAATGCCCATCGAGCGTAATTTCATCACCAGAATTGTATTTAATGGTTTGTCTTCCAAGTCCATTACCAACTTCAAGACTTACAATGGCTTCATCGGACCAAGTAAAAGATGCTGCGCCGTTCGTGTGTCCACCATTTTCGACACCTTTAAGTTCGCCGTATGGTTCAGGTTGAGTATAACCGAGAGTTGCTTCAATTGCATCAATACCAGTTCTAAACTCATCCGTTAATACAACTTTATAAGTAGCCGTGGTTCTAAATGCATACTTGAGAGTTTCAAGTGAAATCGGTGTACCATAATCGTCTTCTGAAACAAGCGTCCACGTTGTACCATTGTCGTAAGACTTATAAATTTCCAACGTTTGAATATGCGAATCAGCATCAACACTTTCAGTTATGTTGATTTCTAATTTCTTATCAAGCACATTTTCTGTTAAAGTAGCAGATGGCGCATCTTTTGAAATAACAATCTGGAATTTTTCAGAAACACCATAATGGTTAATTGTTTCTACAACATAACGACCGCTGTTTTCAATTTCATAAGACTCATTTACCATAAATTTACCAAGGATGTTTTCGTTTTGGTCATAAACAACGAACATTGCGAATTCATCAAGGTCATCCGAAATGCTGACAGTGATACCGTTTTTGAAGTAGTAAACTCTATCGAATACAACAAGGTTACTTTCTCCTTCGCCAACAGTATAATGAATATCTGCTGCGCTTCTCACAACGATAAGTTTATAATCACAGGAATTACCCCATTCGTCATAAACTTTAAGATTGTGTTTTCCTTCCACGTCATATACGTTACCAATAAAGACTTGTCCGTCAATCTCAGTACCGATATTTTCACAGAATTCAATAGAAGACGCCAAAATTTGTTTTGCATCGGAATATTCATAAAGCAATTCGCCCTCAATCGCTACAGCAGGGTCTTTTTCCCAATAGAAGTATGAGTTAATACCCTCTTTTGCATATTGCGCAATAACCTCGTTTAATCTTTCTTCTGTAAAATATGCAACTTCAGCATTAGGATTGCCTTCTTTCTTGTAAATAAAGTAAGTTCCATTTACTGCATTAACACTGTCCTTTGCGTCCATCGCAATACCAGTATCCCAATCTGCATTATGCCAAGTTCCGGTTCTTACAAAACTATTTTCTCTTGCAACTGCAAATTCGTATGCATTTTCATAATTCATAAATGCATAGTAGTCCCCAGCTTTATCGTATGCTTCATAATACTTCTGTTGTAAGGTTTTCGTAAGAACGTTTACCTTTTGAGAAGCGAAAGAAGTTTCCCAAACGTTACCAGCAGCATCCGTACAAATTACTTTATAAACGCCAGTATCAATCGTATGAATCGTACTACCTTTCGTATATAATTTCCCGTTAATTGTTACCGTTTTAACAGGTGCATAAACGTCAGGATCTCCATCCACCCAATCAATTACAACATCGCCGTTAGTAACACCATTTTCAACGTTAGAAATTGTCAAGGGTTTTTGAGTCTTATCAATTACGATAGTATAATAACCCGTGCTATTACCAGCCGCGTCAATACCGTAGAATACGTATTTACCAAGCTTGTAATATTCAACGCCTGACATATATTCAACAAACTCATCAGAACCAGGCAATTTTACGAAGCACTCTTCTTCACACTCAAATCGGATATGCCACCCATTTGTATAACTATTGTTATCAATCTTCATATCGTCAACGTAAAGTTGAGCCGCCGGAATTTGTCTGTTAAGCGTAACCGTATAGGTAGCCGACTGATTTCCTGCCCTATCTACCGTATAGAACGAGTATTGACCTTCAGCGGTATATTGCACACCCGAGGTATAACTCGTATACGAACTTGCACCCGGTAATTTTACATAAGTACCCGCTACCCCAAATCTATCATAGGGAACGAACTTAATATAATCAGCATTTGTTGAACTTCCACTGGTTATGGAAGACGTGCCACCATACAAGATACCAGTAGGTTTCGTGTTATCCAAAGTAATATTTACAATAGACGATTGGTTGCCCGATTTATCTATCGTGTAGAAATAATATTTACCTTCGGTTGCAAGTTGAGTTCCACTTGCATAGCTCGTATAGTAAGTAGCGTTAGGCATTCTTACGTAGCAATTAGAAATACCCGAAGAGCCATCACCAGCCACATATTTAATATATGCTGCACTTACATATGAGCCGCTTGATTTAATAGTGGTTCCAGCATAGAGAGTACCAACAGGCGCCGTTTCATCATAATACACTTGGTATTCTTGGGAAATATTACCCGCTTTATCCACTGCCCTAAACGTATACCAACCGTAAGAACTAGAAAGTTCAGAACCTGCTGTATAACTGGTCCAAGAAGTAGAACCTGGCTTTTTAACCTGACAGTAAGATACTCCACCTGTATCAGTTGCCGTATACTTAATCGGTTTGTTTGTATATCCACCATTTGCAATCGTAGAACCAGCCGAATTAGTAACTTTACCAACTGGTGCAACAGTATCAAGATAAACGCTTACCGTACTATTAGAGTTACTGTAACTATCTTGAGCATAGAAATACCACCAACCGTTATTAGCCTCTGTTGCGGCTACCGAATACGACGTTGCAGAAGTCGAATAGTACGAACTATATCCAGGCTTTTTATAATAGATTCTATAAGGACTATAATCGCTAATTGAATACGTAATTTGTTCGTTTACATAACTACCGCTTGAAATACTGGTTGTACCTTCTTTCAATGTGTAAGTAGGCGCACTCTTATCAATTACGAATCTGTATTTATACGTATAAGTAACTCTACTATAAAAAATGTTTTTCTTATAGTCATCAACATACGTTAATTCGTATTCACCATCAGGAAGCGCACCCGAATAAAGGGTTTGACTGGAACTACCAGACAAAGTTTTGCTAGAATAGCTCGAACCATTCCTTGTAAGCTTAAACGATTGGTGATTAGAGACCGCACTTACTTCAACTTTAATATATACGTAAGTCCAGTTCAAAACCTTATCGTTATAAATTGTTCCTGTGGAACCATTCTGAGACGAGGAATGCATATAAATACCGAAGTTACTCGGACAAACATCCGAGTATCCCCCGCCAGTAGAATACGTTCCGTAAGTTTTATACTTTGCGGACGTAGACGTCGCAGCGTTAGCCGTTTGAATATTCAATCCAATACCGAAAAACGCTGCAATCGCCATTACCATACAAAGTAAAATCATGTAAAATTTTCTTGATTTAATATTAGTTTTCATATGATATTTACTCCTTATTACTTAAATTAATCTGATACTATTAAAATCTGATACTCTAAAAACCATTATCGGGGCATTGCTATATGCACAATTACACCCCAAAGACGGTTGGTTGTGGGATTTATCTCCAATATGCGCACAGACACACGTGCACCTCTTGGCGGTCGCCCACGTTTCGGATAATAACAAAGACAATCAATACCTTCACCAAGGTCTACAAGAACCCCACTTTCGTTTACCAAGCTTACAGTACCAAC
>JAFVSF010000129.1 GCA_017503885.1 Clostridia bacterium | reverse complement strand
CTTCTTTGGGGCGAGGAAATCTTGATTCCGAAATGGCAAATCTCTTATTTTATGAAAATGAAATTAATGAAAAAGTTGATAAAATTGCAGATAAAAACAGTAAATTTTCAAATTTGGGACAAAAACTTGGCTTTGCAATAGGCATGACGGTTTTTATAGTGATATTATGAGTGTTGAAATAATTTTTAAGATAGCAGCAATAGGCATTTTAATAACGGTAATTTGTCAAGTACTTAAAAAATCAGATAGAGAAGATATTGCAACGTTAGTCAGCCTTGCAGGACTAATTATTGTTTTAACAATGGTCATTGGTATGGTTTCAGACTTATTTAATACAATAAAAGATATTTTCAATTTGTATTGATGGAAATTTATAAAATAATAGCAGTTGGCTTAATATGTTCATTTCTAATTGTCTATTTAAAAAGTACTGATTCTAATTTAGCAATGCCGTTGACTGTTTGTTCTGGAATAATTTTACTTTCAATGACTGTAAGTTATTTAATAGAATTTTTACAGGTATTCAAAAGTTTTACATCAAACTCCTACGTAGACGGCAACATTATAAAACTTGCGATAAAAATATTAGCAATATCATATCTAGTGGAATTTTCAGCATCAACAATAGAAGATTTCGGTTTAAAAAGCATAGCAGACAAGGTTGTTTTTGCAGGAAAAATCATTATTTTAACAGTTTCGTTACCTATAATTGAAACGTTAATAGAAACAGTTTTAAGTTTATTATGAAAAGATTATTTATCCTTCTATTTATGCTAACTTTAATACCTTTTTCCTTTAAAATTACAAAAGCTAGTGCGAAAGAGGTGCAAGAATCTTCATCTGAAAGCGAAATTACTTTAGAAGGAGAAATAGATAATCTTATTACAAAATTGGACCTTTTGGAACTAGAAAACTTTTTAAAAGAACTCCCAAAAGAAATAATTGGAACTTCTACAATTAAAGAACAACTTACTAAAATGATTAAAGGGGAAATAAGTGCAAGTTATAACTCGGTTGCGGAATATTTATCTATTATATTTTTTAATGGAATTAAACAAAAACTGCCAACCTTTATAACAATTTTTTCCTTACTTCTTATATGTGCGATTATAAAATCTATAAAACCCGAAAGACTTGGTAACGGCGTTTACGAAATAACTTTTTTTGCTTGCTATTCAATTATCGTTACGATAATCATTACAATTGTGTATACGCTAGTAGTACAATCAAAGCAAACGATAGAAAAAACAAGTAAAATAGTTCAATCCGTTTTTCCTATTATGTTAGCATTAATGACCGTTACAGGTAATACTAGTTCGGTTGCCGTATATAATCCGTCAATGCTTTTTATAACAGATTTTGTCGTTATAGTAATAAATAAGGTAGTTTTTCCAGTAATTCTTGGAATGCTTGCAATAAGCGTTGTTTCAAACATTTGTAAAGGGGTTAAATTAAACGGACTATTACAATTCTCATCTTCTTCATTAAAATGGATTATTGGCCTAGTCGCTACAGTATTTTCACTTTTTTTAACAGTGAGGGGACTTAATGCTGGAATTCACGATGGAATTTCAATGAGGGCAATCAAATACACGGTCAATAGTTCCGTCCCGTTAGTAGGAGGGCTTTTAAGAGATGGATTAGACTTAATTTTAGCATCAGGCATATTAGTCAAAAACGCTTTAGGTGGGCTTGCAATAATAATTATTTTCGGCACGATAATACAGCCGATAGTAGAAATTGTATGCGTTGTGCTTGCATTAAGGCTAGTAAATGCAGTTTTGCAACCTTTAAACGACGAAAGAGTAGTGTCGTTTATTAATTCCGTTTGTTCGGTTATTAATTTTGCTATAGCATCTATGATAATCGTTTCACTAATGTACGTAGTAATAATAATTATGTCAATCTGCTCATCTCAAATGATATTTTAATATGAAATCTTATATTGTTTCAATAGTAATAACGTCTATAATTATCGCTTTAACCGAACTAATTTTACCACATGGCAAACTAAAATCCGTAGTTAGAACAGTTTTTAGTTTAACTTTGCTTGTAACTATGATATCGCCATTATCTAACGATGAATTTATTCAAAGCGTGCCAAGTTTCAAACAAGAAGTTGAACAAAATATCACAAATCCGTATTACGTAAACGAATATTTTGAAGATAGACTAGAAATTTATTACCAAACGCTATTTAAAAACCAATTATTGAAAAGCGATTTAGTAACTGAAGATATTATTGTCGAAATAGATAATATGCAAATTTGTAAAGTTAAAATATTTTTAAGTAATTTGGTAATTCCTGAAAATAATTTGCATATAGATAATAACGTAATTGCAAAATACGTAGCTAACGTTTTGCAAATTGACGTTAGCAAGGTGGAGATTTATGCTTGAACTATTCAAAAATAAAATCAAATTTAAAATAGAATATGCAATTATAATTATTCTGCTAGTATGTGTCGTTGCACTTCCTTTTACAAACTTTACTAAAAGTCAAACAAAAGTAGACGCCACAGATAATTACGTCTATCAAATTGAAGAAAGACTTAAAAAAAGTTTAGAAAAAATTGACGGTGTAAGGCGTGCTACCGTATCAATAACAGTTGCCGAAGGAATTAAGACGGTAGTTGCTGAAGACGTAAAGGAAGTTGAAGAGGGCAATAAAAAGACCAAAACCTCCACGACAGTTCTAGTAGGTGGAAAACCTATAATTTTAGGAGAAATTTATCCCGAAATCGCAGGCGTTGTCATAATTTGTGACTGTTCAGACTCTATGACCGTAAAAATGTCTGTACTTGACGTTGTTACAACAATGCTTAACGTATCTTGCGATAAAGTAAGGATACTTACTCAATAAATTTTTTTAAGGAGACTTAACGTATGTCAAAAAAGAAAAAAGTAATAATTTTATCTTGTTTAATTGCCTTACTTGTAACAACAGCCGTTTTAAATTTCGTATTATCTTCTAACGTAATTTCAAGTAACGGTGAAGCAACTCCAACAGCAAGTTATTTTGCCGAAGTAAAGACTACTAGAAACTCTTCTAGAAATCAACAACTAGCACAGATTGATGAAATTATAGCGTCAAGTGCAGAGGGCTCTGAAGCAAGAAACGAAGCTCTTGCAATGAAAATTAGACTCACCACTATTATGGAGCAAGAAAACCTTTTGGAAAATCTTATAAAATCAAAAGGGTACGAAGAAGTTGCAGTAACTATTGGTATGACTTCAGATAACGTGAGTATAATTGTTAAAGATGCAGAATTTGACCAAGACGATGCAGTTTTAATATATACTTTGTGTGCAGAAGAGATAAATGCTACGCCAGATAACGTTTATATCCAATCAATTTCGTAAAAACACTTTTCAAATTTAATATTATGTGTTATAATAACAGTATAAAGTAACTTCGAGGTGTGAAATGACTGTTTATAAGCACAATACAGACGAATCAAAAGGCAAAATCGTATATAACGTTGGCATTGTTAAAGGCATAGTTCGTCTTGCGGTCGAAGACATTGAAGGCGTTGCAATTCAAAACAAGAAAAAAGGTGCTAAAACAAACTCTGATAGCATCAAAGTAAGCGTATCCCCAAACGGCACTATTGACGTTATCGTAAACGTTGACGTTTGCTACGGTTATAGTATTCCTGACGTTGCATACAACATACAAAGAAACATAAAACATAGCGTTGAGTCTATGTCAAAATATAAAATTGGAAATATCGACGTAAAAGTAAACGGCGTAAAATTCTTAGAAGAACACGTCGTAAACGATTGATTGTATCTCACTGCAATAGTTCGCAATAGGCGGACTATTGCGGTTTTGTTTTTATAAATTTACCAACTAGTTTAACGAGGTCAAGATGAGAAGAGATTCTAGAGAAGCAGTATATAAAATTCTTTTTGCCGAACTTTTTTCCGGCGAAACAGACGTTGAATTTGACAAATTGATTTTTGCCGAACAAAAATTAACTGCAGACGACTGTACTTTTGCAAATCAATTATTAACTACAATTCGTGAACACAAACAAGAAATTAACGATTTAATTTCAACTTTTTCTAAAGGTTACAAATTTGAGCGTATCTATTCAACGGACAAGTGTGCTTTAATAATTGCTGTTTGTGAACTAAAATATTTTGATGATATTCCAAGTATCGTTTCTATTGACGAGGCTTTGTCTTTAGTTAGAAAATATTCTACAGAAGAAAGTTTAAATTTCGTAAACGGCGTCTTAGCATCTCTTAAAAAGAGTTTAGAGGTATAATATGCAAATAATCGATGGAAAACTTGTTTCAAAAACAATTCGTGAAGAATTATCTAATAAAATAAAAGAGGCACAAGAAAGAGGAGTGCAGTTTAAACTCTCGGTTATTATAGTTGGTAACGACCCAGCTTCAGAGATTTACGTAAGCAATAAAGCAAAAGGCTGTCACGAAGTTGGTATATTATCTGAAACTGTCAAAATGAGTGAAAATACCACTCAAGAAGAACTGGAAAAGGCTATTTTAGAAAGAGTAAACGACAATTCGGTGACAGGTATTCTCGTTCAACTTCCTCTTCCTAAACATTTAGATAGTCAATCTGCATTAAAACTTATTCCACCTGAAAAGGACGTTGACGGTTTTTCTGACGGAAACGTTGGAAAATTAACTTTGTTTAAAAACGACGCATTATTTTCTTGCACACCTTTTGGTATGATTAAACTTTTAGAGCATTACAACATACCTTTAGCAGGGAAACACGCCGTAGTTGTTGGCAGAAGTAATATCGTTGGCAAGCCAATGTCACTTATGCTTTTAAATAAAGACTGTACGGTTACGACGTGCCACAGTAGAACGCCAAATCTTGCAGATTTTACCAAAAACGCTGATATTTTGGTTTGTGCTGTTGGTAAAAAACATTTAATCACCGAAGATATGGTTAAAGATGGCGTCGTAGTTTTAGATGCTGGTATAAATAGGGTAGACGGCAAAATTTACGGTGACGTAGACTTTGATGGCGTAAGCCGTAAAGCAAGTTATATAACCCCAGTGCCAGGTGGCGTTGGTCCTATGACGATAACGATGCTTTTATATAATACCTATCTTGCAGGAATAAACAATGAAACACGAAGAGTATAAAATAACATATAACAAATATCTCGACCTTTTCAACGAATATAGTGAAAAGGTCTTTTCCACTGTAGAAAGCAATAACAATCTAACAAAAGCAATGAAATACAGTTTTTTTGCAGGTGGTAAAAGAATACGTCCTGTATTAATGCTTGCTTTTGCCGATTCTCTCGGTGGAGATTTAAAAGAAGTTTTGCCATTTAGTTTGTCTCTTGAAT
>JAFVSF010000128.1 GCA_017503885.1 Clostridia bacterium | reverse complement strand
TTACGAACAAATGTTTGTATTTATAATAACTTCTAATATATGACAAATGCCTGCCTCAAATGTTTGGCAGGCTTAAAAGTTTTTTGCAATAATTTGTCAAATAAGTTGTTTTTTTGTAAAATGTTGTGATATAATAAGATTATTCTTATTATAAGGAGCTTGAAAGTTGAGAAAACTTCGCTTGTTTTTCATATCGCTTTTCATACTTGTTGCATCTCTTCCCCTTTTTAGCAAGGTGGAAGCTTTTGCCGAGCAATCGAATGGCAATAATGTACAAACGAGCATTTTCTTACCAACTAGCTACCTGCAATATTATAAGTTAGACAACCCATACGCTTTGTGCAGATACAAAGATGACGATGAAGATTTCGTTGCTATCTCTCATAAAGATGCAATCGTTATTTATAAAAACGAAAAATTCTCTTCAGTGCCTCTTGCTCTTGGCGACGTTTCGGTAAAAGCAATTCAAAGATACGATAACTTTTTGTTATTCTTATACGATTCTTATATTCACTACATAGATATAAGTGGTTTTGATGAAGCAGGTTGGCAAGCAACCCCTATTAGAACGGACGTTTCGAGCAACACTTCATTTAGCATTAGTGGCGATTACATAGTTGTTCATAGTAGCGACTACATCAAAAAATATAAAATCATAAAAGACCTTTCGGGTGGCTTTGCTATTGATAGAAGTACGGAAAGTCAAATGCTTTTCCAAAACTCTGCAATGCTTTTGCTTTCGCCAAATGGCGAAGTTTACACCTCTAAAATTGGTCAAGACGGTATTTTTAGTTGGAGCAATCCTACCACGCCGATAGTAAGCACTGCTAACATTGAATCTCTTATCTGCTCTCAAGACGGTACAACTATTTACTACTCTTGCCCAAAAGGCGTATTTAAAGTGGATTTAACTGCAGAAGATAAGACTCCTACACAAATAGTTAATTCCGTTGATCTTGGCGAAGATGCAGACTTAAAACACATTTACACCCCAAAAGGTATCTGCTTATTAGAAGACAGGCTGTGGATTGTAGATAGTAGCATAAACGCAGTACAAGAGATTGACCTTTCAAACGGCAACAAATTTACCGATTTTGCAATAACAACAAACTCAACTGCCATCAATAGACTTTCTGCAAACGTTAAAGATATAGTAGTTGATAAAGACAAAATTTACGCATTAGACGGCGATAGAATAGTCGTTATAAACGATATCAATTCAAGTGAAAGAACGTATAATAGAATACAACTTGAAACAAGTAGTATAGATGAATTTTCAGTAGGGAACGGTTACGTTTGTTACTATTCTGGTGGCGAAATTTTCCTTTGTAAAATAACCCAAAATGAAGATGACGAATTAATTTTTAATCTTGTTGAATTGACTTCACCTTTTGAGCATGAAAACGTTGTTGATATCACCTATTCTGAAGGTTATTTTTACTTTATTGCGACCGACACTCTAAACAACGAGTCTCATCCTATAATTTATAAGATATCAACTGAAGATGAAAACCCAGTTGCCACCAAGATTTTGTCAGACAACACGGAGGCTGGCTCTGCATTAGAAATTGTAACGGACGTTTTTGGAACTATTTATTACTGCACTAAAAACGTAAACAACTACGAATTTTACTCTTTTGATGGTAACGAGGTTAAATTTATTGCAAGCAAACCTATTGAACTTGATATTTTAAATCTACAAACTGATTTTGACGGTAAACTTTACGCTTTATATGAGAATAATAAAATTGATATTATAAGTGAAGATGGCATAACGCCTAAACAACTTGCCACTTCGCCAAATTTAGGCTCTATAAACCCTGCAAAATCAATGTGTTTATCTTGCAATTCGCAAACGGCATATTTTATATTTGAAGGTTTAATCTTGAACTCTTCTAGCGCTACAGAACTTAATATTGCTACCCCGCATACCATTGATATTCCAGAGGGATTTTCTACTGCATATAACCCAATTCAACAATTTGCAAAGGTAAAAGAAGGTGCAAAATTGTTTGAAATTGACCTAGAACGTTTAGATGGCGAATATTTTAACTTTCTAGATTATGGCGATGCAACAGACTCTAATACCGACTATGCAGTTATAGAACTTAGCGACAAATATTCCTTACTTATTAAAGACGGATTATCTGCCGTTGCAAGAAATTCCGACGTTATAAATAAGCGTAATTTTGAAGAAATAGAACTTACTAAATTCGCTATCGTCGACTTTTCTCTTTATTCTTTACCTGTATTAGAAAGTTACTTAAAAACCACAACTACCGTTGATAAATACGACTTAATTGACATTGTTGGAACTATTACCTTTAACAATATTAACTACTATGTAGTTAAAAATGGTGAAAACTACGGCTACGTGCCAGACACTTTCTTCGTTGACTCAATAATAAGTGAAGATGGCAATTTAAGCGTTAGCGACGTTTACGTATTTAAAAAAGGTGGCGTAATTGTCTACGATAAAGACGGCAATCAAATAGGCGTTATTGATAAGAAAACTAGAGTTACCGTAATTGAAAAAGGTGCTAGATTTATTATTTTATATGGTAATGGAGTGGGTTATATTGATAGCGATTGCGTAGTTACTAGCAGTAGAGCAGAAATTATGAAATCCATTGCAATAATTTTGTGTGCTTTATCAGTTTGCGTAACAGCCCTTTATTTTGAAAAACGATATTTACTTAAAAAACGTTAAGGAGAAAAAATGCGTGCACTTTCGTGCACGCATATATTTTGACAATGACTACCCTATTTAAAAAATTATTTATTAAAAACTATCAAGACGTAGAAAAACCCGAAGTTAGAACGGCTTACGGTACGGCATCAGGCTTTTTAGGTATTACTGCAAATTCAATTTTATTTGTAATAAAACTTATAGCATCAATACTTTCGGGCAGTATTGCAATCGTTGCAGATGCTATCAACAATTTAACTGATTTCATGACCTCTATAATAACTATGGTCGGTTTTAAAATTTCGGGCAAATCAGCAGATAAAGAACACCCGTTTGGGCACGCTAGATTTGAATATATTACAACCCTTTTAATTGCCTGTGTAATCTTCTTTATCGGCATAGAAACAGGTAGAGCTGGAATAGATAAAGTCATTGCTAAAACTCCTACAAATTTCTCAATAGCAACGTGTATTATTTTAGGTGCGTCTATACTCATTAAAATTGGCTTAGCAATAATATTTAACGGGCTTTCAAAAGACGTAGACTCAGACGCTATAAAAGCAATGAGTACTGACAATAGAAACGATGCGATTTCCACAACGGCCATCTTAGTTTGTGCAATAATCGGTTTATTTGTAGACATCCCTTTAGACGGATATTTCGGCATTGCAATTTCACTTCTAGTTATATATTCTGCTTTTAACTTAATTAAAGAAACAATAGGTCCATTAATTGGCGAAATGCCCGATAAAGAACTTATAGACGGGCTTACAAGCCACATAAAGGGTTATGACGGCATACTTGGCATACACGAATTAGTTGTTCATAGTTACGGTCCTACCCAATACTTTGCAACAGTTCATATAGAAGTTGATTCTAGCGTAGACGTTATGATTTCACACGAACTTGCAGACACAATAGAGCGAGATTGTCTTAAAAAACTAAACGTAAATTTAGTTTGCCACCTAGACCCAATCAACGTTTCAGACCCCGAAACAGTTATGTTAACAAATGCAATTTGTGGACTTTTAAAGGAACACTATCCATTTGCTAGCATACACGATTTAAGAATTGTTAAAGGTCCATCTTTTACAAACGTAATTTTTGATTTACCACTCCCTTGTGATAAGCAAGACTTGAAAGAGGAAATAACCTTAAAAATTAACGAAAGGCTTAAAAAAGAGCAAACTAAATACTTTGCAGTTATAGAATTTGAAACTTGCTTTGACTAATTTTATATTTAAAGCCCACTCACAATGGTTATGAGTAGGCTTTTTAATATTAATTCTCTTTTATCCAACCTGCTTTACAAACAAAATCTTTATCATTAAGATAAAATAGTGGGCTTTCTTTTTTAAATTTTAAAATAAGTTTATATGCAGTTAAGTGTTGTTTTTTAGCCTTAAATTTGCGATTTATCGACTCATAGCCATACTTTCCATCGCCAATTATAAAATGTCCTGCGTGCGACAAATGGGCTCTTATTTGATGGGTTTTGCCAGTTATAAGCTTAACTTCTAAAAGTGAAGTTTCGCCACTAGATTTTAATACGGTATAAGACGTAACAATTTTTTCACCACTCTTTACAGGGCTGTCAAACACCTTCACTTCGGCTTTTTCAGCGTCTTTTACAAGATATGCAGTAAGTTCATCACTTGCTCTTTTAGGCGTGCCAACAACCTCTGCTAAATAAAACTTATCAAAAGTTCTGTGCTTAAACCCGTATAAAAGTTCTTTTTCTGCAATATCGTTTAACGAAAAAATCATAACTCCGTCAGTGTTTTGGTCGAGCCTATGGATAAACCCAACGCCTGGGTGTTTTTTGCAAAGTAACGCATAAAAATCTTCGGACGTTATTCCACTAGGTTTATATACTACTAAAACGTTTTCGTCTTTATAAATTACAGTATCGGCACGCTTGTCTTCTCCATCATAATAAACCTCAATTTTATCGCCAACGTCAGTTTTTAAGTCCGTTTTAACCCTAACGCCATTAATTTTGACGTCTTTTTTGCGAATTAGTTTATTTGCAAGTGAGTACGACACAGAGCCTTTATAATATTCAGTTATTTCTTCGGAAAGTTTTTTGCCATTTGAATAAAAAGTTTTCATTTACTTAATTATAAACTACGTGAGAAATTTTGACAACTCTTTTAAGCACTTTATAACATATATACATATTTTACTTGACTCTAAATTAAATTTGCTATATAATAAATATACAATTTCGCCTAGGGGTGCTTTTGTCGAAAGACGTTAGCTGAGATTATACCCTTTGAACCTGACAAGATAATGCTTGACTGGGAAGAAGATGAAATAATTGGCAGTTTACTCCTATGCGTTTTGCGTAGGAGTTTTTATTTTTAAGCAAGATAAAATATATTTTTATTTAAAAACCCCTCTATATGTCGATTTTTGTAAAAAAGTGCACGTTTACAATTTTAGACAAATAACGCAAAGCATAAGAAAATAGCAAATTTTTTCCTTGGCGAAAAAGGAGTATTATGCAAAATTTATTATCGTCAATCTTCTTGGTTGACACACTTTCCCCTTATATTATTTGGGGAACTGTAGCGATTGTCGTTCTACTTGTTTACACAGGGCTTATTTTGTTTATTTCAAACAGACAAATGTTTTTACAATTTGCCAAAGTTTCACTTATTTGCTTTGTGTTTTATGCTTTAATTATAGGAATTTTACTTCTTGTATTAGAGATTGTTAAACATTATAATATTGGGTATTTAGAGGAAAACTGGGTTAGTAAGGACATAATTCCTTTCGTGTTTATCCCTACTCTTATAACACTATCTCTTGCACTTTTAAGTGGTCTAGCAATTTTTATAACAAACAAAAAGTTTAACCAAAAAACTAAAACTGTAACTCTAATTTCAGGAGTGGTTTTATTAATTTCTCTTATAGCAACACTTGTTTTAATCGCCGTTTACTACTCTAAAAATATCGTAGGCGACGGATATTATACAGATGAATCATCTAAATTTAGTAGCGTTGCATTATATATTTTTGCAGTAGCACTACTTATAATTTCAGTTTTTTGTGCTTTTGTATTCGCGAGAAAAGACAAAAAAGGCTTTGACTCACGCTCAATAGCAACGGCAGGTATGTGCGTTGCTCTTTCGTTTGCTCTTTCGTATATTAAACTCTTTGAAATGCCACAAGGTGGATCGGTTACGTTGTTTTCCATGCTACCTATTATGCTCTTTTCTTATATTTACGGCATGAAAAAAGGTCTTTTAGTCGGTGTGATTTACGGACTTTTGCAAGCAGTTCAAGACCCTTATATAATTCACCCCGCCCAATTCTTGTTAGAT
>JAFVSF010000127.1 GCA_017503885.1 Clostridia bacterium | reverse complement strand
AAAGTTAACGTAGTAGAATTACCTTATACTCCTACGAAAGAATATTTACAAGCAGAAGAAGGCATCGTTTCTATTCCTGATTATGAAAGTACTATGACTAAACTTTCAGCAATTCAAAAAGCACATCAAGCAGCTAACGGTTTCTTGTATGTATACGACGAAGAAGGTAATAGGAAGATTTACGAAATAGAAAAGAACAGTAAATTAGATTGGCTCCGCAACAATATGATTAACGGACCGAGAACTATTGTTTACAGATTTGAGGCAGATTTACTTGCAATACAAAAAGAATTAACTGCTGCAGGTTGCACTTATACTGAAATTATCGAGGACTTTAAGAAAGGTAAAGCAAACATACTTTTATTACAATGTTCAAGATGTGAGTCGTTCAATTTGCAAATGTGTAAACGTATGACTTTCTACAACTTGGACTATTCTTACATTAAGTATAATCAAATGCTCCATAGAATATATAGAATGGGACAGTCCGAAGATGTTCAAATAGATATACTGTTACATCAGGATACTATTGAAATGAAAATATGGAATGCAGTTAAAAACAAAGAACGATTGGCAGATTTATTTATGTCAATAAAAGGAGACTGACATGGAAATAAATATTGAAGGAAAATCATTAGTAATAAGACTGGATAATTCTTGTGAACAATGTGGAAGTTATACTTATGAAATACGATATAAAAAGCCTCACGTAGGCTTATATTGCAAATGTTGCGGAAAATATATAAAGTGGCTGTCAAAAGAGGAAAAGAAAAAATACGGAATAGTTACTCCAGAAGATTTTAAGAATGGAACTGGAGCAAAATATACGTTTATTGATGACGTTACTAACAAAGAAAAGACGATTACACAAAGAATTGTTGACGCACAGTTATTAAAAGACGAAGCAAGACAACGATACGAAGAAAGTCAGGAGGACGATTTACCGTGGGATTAGACGAAAATTTGGCAAGGTTAAATAGAATATATCCTAACTGTGGATATGTTTTAATTCCCCCTTATAAGCCTGAGCAGTTTGTAGATAAACCTTACGATAGCACATTTGACACAAAAGCTGCTATCAATAGATGGAATAGTAAACCGTTAACTTATGAAGAGGCTCAAAAAGCATTGGACGATGGTTATAGAGTTGGCTGGGTAGTTCCTAAAGGCTTTGTTATTGTAGATATTGATAACAAAGACGACGAAAGAGCACAAGAGTATTTAGAAAGATTGTTAGAGAAGTTTGAAGTTAAATATTCTTACAACTACACAAGCAAAGGAATTCACATCTTATTCCGTGACCCTACTGAGTCCATTAAAAGTGATAGTAGAACAAAATGCGGTTTGAATATAGTTGTAGATACGAGAGCAAATAAGACTGGTTATATTGTTTTACCATCTAACGACCCACATAGGGCTTGGGGCGAATGGAACGACTTCGTAGAGGATATTCCTTACTTCTTAAAGCCGTTACTTAAAGATACGACTCCTTCGTTCATAGGTATGAAAGAAGGCGACGGTAGAAACAATGCTTTATTCAAATGGCGTTCACAACTTGAAAGAAGTCAAAAGTTAACGGCACAAGAAGTTGAAAAGACGGTTCGTATTATTAACGAAAACTTGTTTGATACTCCAATGCCTAACAACGAGTTATTCAAAACAGTTCTTAAACAAAGGGACAAAGAAGATAAGATTGCTCCTAGCGAAAGAGAAAACGTTTACAATAAGTTGGCTGACGAAATAATCGGTAAATACGATATTATTTCATACGGCTCAACTTTTTATAAGTTTAACGGCATTTATTACAAACCTATGACTGATACGGATATAGATAGAATTATCCACTTTGAAATAAACAAAAACGTTAATAAAACGGGTCGTGGAGAAATCAGGGACTTTATACGAATTAAAACACAAGTTAACATAAATGACTTTGATAAGGACTGGCATAAGATTGCTTGTAAGAATGGTATATTAAATCTTGTGACGACTGAGTTAGAAGAACCTAACAAGTCCGACATAAATACAATTTTTATACCTTACGAATACAATCCTGACCCGCCTTACTCTCCAAGAATTGACCAATTTATGAAGGAAATTACGAACGGCGATATTACTAAAATGCAATTCCTTTATCAAATCGCAGGTTATTGTTTGTTAAAGAAGAACTTGTTTGAAAAGTTCTTTTTGTTCAAAGGCGAAGGAGGAACCGGTAAATCTACTTTCACGAACTTACTTCACAAAATGGTCGGCGGAGATATTAACTGTTCTCACGCATCACTTGATAATTTGGACAAAGATTACTATCTTGCGACAATGATGGGAAAATTAGTTAACATTGACGACGACGTAGTTGATGGAAAAGCTTTGGAAAATACAGGTAGATTTAAGTCCATTGTTTCAGGTAACGTAATTTCAGTAAGACAGATTTACAAAGAAGTTTGCGACTTCGTTCCTTACGTAACTCTCGTATTTTCTTGTAATAGACTTCCAAGAATTATGGATAAAACTTCCGGTCTTTACCGAAGAATGGTATTGATAGAGTTAAATCACAAAGTAGAGAAACCTGACCCACTGTTTATGAACAAAATTACTGACAACGATATGCAGTATTTCTTGTTTAAGGCAGTAGAAGGCATAACTCTTGCAATAGAAGAAGGTCGTTTCCGCATTATGCATAGTGAACAACAATTGCTTGAAATGTTCAAACGTAGGCAAAGTGCATTAAACGAATGGCTTTATGAAAACGATATAACTGTTGCTGATTTGTTTAATAAAAAATGTTCAGTATTATATACACAGTTCATTGAGTGGTGTTCAAATAACGGTTACTGTAAGAAACCTACTGCTTTTACATTTAAGGAAGATATTTGTTCATTGTATCAAATGGAAATAAAAATGGCGACGTTAGTAGAAGACACGCCGCCGGTACAAGTATTTACAAAACGAGGAACTTTTGATAGTTCGTTTAAACCATTTTAAGGAGAGTTAGTTATGAAAATGAGATTTTTTGACTTTGAGGTAACGCCTAACTGGTGGTTGTGCGTGTTTGGTGATATGCCTGACGACCCCAAAGATATACAGGAACATATAAAAGACGATTTTATTGCAATAGATAGTGATATGCCAAATGCAAGAGACCAACTCATTTCTTTGCTCAAGGAAGAAGGTTTCGTAATGACAGGTTACAATATTAAGGGATACGACTTGATTATATCTAACGGAGTATATCAAGGTTTTAGTCCTCAACAAATTAAGATACTCAACGACTTAATTATTAACCCAGGTTGTGCTTGGAGTACAAAAGAACATATCCGACTTCAACCTTTTGCAAAAAGACGTATGAGAGGTCTTTGCTATCAAGATTTGCTTGACGATAACGACGGTTCTTTGAAAGAAAAAGAAGCAATTCTCGGTCTTGATATTATGGAAAGTTCAGTAGACTTTAATAAAGAAAACTTAACTCCGGAAGATAAAGAAGATTTGACTTATTACTGTAGACACGACGTATTTGCTTGTATGTATTTTTACAGTAAAGTTATGGCAGGTTACGTTAAGAATAAACTTGCAATAGGCAAGAAATTCGGCATACCTGAACGAGATTGTTATATGTGTACTAATGCTAACCTCGTTTCAAAAGCATTAGGTGCAAAAAGAGTTAGTTTCTCCGATGCAGAAGAAATAGAAATTAAATTACCTTCTAAAATTCACGAATACTGTTACGAAAACTTACCTTCAAAACTAGTTGACCAAATTAGAAATGATACTAAATCTTTTGAAGTAACGTTGTTTGAAAATACAGTATCGTTCGGTAATGGTGGTATTCATAGTGTATATTCTAACAACTTATACGTTGAGTCGGACGAAGAATGGACACTTATGAACGTAGACGCAGCGTCATATTATCCGTCAATGTTAATTCAATTTGATTGTTTAAGTAGAACAGTTCATAACCCGAAAGTATTTGAAAACATATTCAATGAACGAATTATGCTTAAACATAAAAAAGATAAGACACAGGAAGAAGAAGATGCTCAACTTGCCAACAAGCTTGTATTGAATACGACATACGGTGCATCTGGAAACAAGTGGTTAGATTTGTATGACCCATATATGTGCACAAGATGTTGTAGATTGGGGCAAATATTCCTTGCAGCTCTTGCAAATAAACTTACAAAGTGTGTTCCTGGTTTGAAAGTTATACAAACAAATACCGACGGTATTTTGGTTTATTGCAGAAGAAAAGATATTCCTCTTGTTGAGTCGTATCAAGCAGAGTGGTCAAAAGTTTCCGGAATAAATATGGAAGCAGATATGGTTGAAAAGATTTGGCAACGAGACGTTAATAACTATTTACTTATCAAAGAAGGCGGCAAAGTTAAAAGAAAAGGACTTTGGCTTATGGACACTTGGGAAAAGCCGGGCTATTTCTTAATAAGTCCTTTGACTGCATTTGTAAGTCAAAAAGCGGTAATTAACTATCTTGCACACGGAAAAGATATTGTAGAAACAATTGTTGAAGATACAAACATTTTTGATTTTGCAATGACTTGCAAGAAAGGTCCTACTTATAGAGGCGTGGTTCAAAGATTTGAAGATGGAACTGAAAAAGAACTCTACAAATGTAATAGAGTTTATGCAAGTAAAGACGAGTCATTAGGACAAATCTTTAAGTATAAGATGTACAAAGGACAAATATCTTATGCTAAAATGCCAAGCATTCCTGAACATTGTAGACTTATAAACAATGACCTTGGTTCTTACGACTTTAATGATATTAAAAAGGACATTGACTATATGTTCTATATCAATAGATGTGCTGACTTGTTAGATATTCAATGGAGACAACTTAAAGGCAGCTCTCTTAAACCGACAAATCAATTTAATTATTTTGATTAAAATATACTTTGAGAGATTTTAATATATAATAGAGAAAAGAAAATGACGGCCTTGAATAAATCTTCAACCGAAAAATATTATATATTAAAATCAATATAATAAAGGAGGCAATATGACTATATTTACAGGTGACTATACACCATATGAATACGTTAATAGATACGAAACGTTAAAGTATGTTAAGTCAAGAGCACAAGGTCTTAAAAAATCACTCCGATTAGTAGAAAAAGACAGCGAACACCTCACAATAAGATGTCCGCTGTCTGGAGACTATTTAGAAATCGTCGGTGAAAAAGACGATTTGGAATGGTTGGATAACGAATTAAGAAAACAAAATTGGTATAGACCTAACTCTTAACGAAACCTTTCTTTTTATCAGTTTCTTTAAGAACGTTAATTCCTAACTTTTTAAGTTCCTTATATTCTTCGTAACTAGCATAATACTTATACGAACCGTTTTTAGTTAACATATAAATCTTAGCTTTGCTACTGTTGTTTGACATTATCCTGTCGATAACAGTAGCTTTTTGTTTGTCCGTCATTTTGCTATAAGTAAGTTCTACATATTCGTTCTTTTTAGTATCAAGAACTCTATACTTTTTAGCTCCGGAAATAAATTCCTTAAGTTCTTTCTCGTTTAACTTTCCATAGAACTTATTGAGTTCGTCAATTTCCGATGCACTTAACTGAATTTTTTCTCCGTCAACTTCGTAACTACCTTTTAGCGAACCTTTCTTTACACCTAAACTCATAGCAACTTTTTCTTGTTCACTAATGTTGTAAACAGATATATCAAACGGAGAAAGCTTATTTACAAATTGTGTTAAGAACCACATTTTGTATTGAATTTGTTGTTCGCCAGTGTAAGGGTCATACTGTTTAGGGAAAGCATATGCAATTCCTGGAATAGATTGAACTGCAATTTTTTCAAACTTACCGAGTATTCCTTTGCTATACTGAACTTTATGTCCATAAGTTATAGACGTTAATGTCTTTAAGAAGTTAGGTATAAACATACTTATTATATCAAACGGCTGGTCACGCAACCATTCGCCAAACGTTTCACTGTAACGGAAGGAGTTAAACATATCGGTAAATGTGCTATCAAGGAACATTACGTCAAGGACATTTCCTATTGCATCCCAGATGTCAGTATCGTCGTCCTTGATGCAACTTATAATTGCAATACCTACGAATATTCCTTGCGTTCCGAATATGTCGCTAATATCAACATATATATCGCCGACGTGAATTTTGTATTTGCCATCTTCTTCGTCAATACCTGCAACTCCGAATGCGGCAAGAGCCATGCCTATGCCCATACCTATTGTGCCGATAACACCTTTGCCGATGTTTCTCTTTGCAAGATATTCTGCAAACCTACTTGATACAACTTGTTCGCCTCTTTGTTTTCTATCCTCTATTTTTTCAATAGTATTTTCAAGTTTAGCATATTGAACTATGCCTTTAATCAAACCTACTGGAGTATAGTTTAAACCTTCAACAAACCAGTTCCAAGATGCCGCAGCGAATGGCAAGAATTGTTTATATACAAAGAATGCCTTGTCTCCCCAACGCTCACGAAGTTTATATTCTATGTCGTTAAAGAAGTTAGTTTTATGCATAAAGTCTTGCGCTGCCATTACGTACGCATCTGCAATATGGTTTAATACGTCGGTGCTCAATCCTTCGTTAAGATTTACATTATCTTCGGTAAGTATTTTGCCAAGATACTTTATCATAGCTCTGTCAATATACTTATCATCGCTGAGTCGTTTGAATAAGAACTCGTAAGTTTTGTTTACAAGTTTAGAGCTACTGTAAGTATCGTTCATAATTTTGGAACGAATAGCATTTTCAATAAGGTCAGTTAACGACTCTTCGCCAGTAGATACTTTAGGCTTATGCTTTCTTGTATCATATTTACTAAGTCCGTCTCGTATCAAATCTAACAACTTACTGTCGATTATTTGGTTTTTAATAAACGTTTGAACTTCCGAAGTAACTCTAGTTCCTACAAGTTTGTATTGTCCTTCCTTATGTTTGAAAGTTTTAGGAAAAAGCTTTTCAAGCATTTTTACAATAGGACCTGAAGCATATTCCGCTCCGACATTTCCTGTCGTAACTATTAAGTTTGACGCGTGGTTCCTTATCCAAGTGCCGGGTCCGGATAACATAGCCATTCGTTCAAACTTAAGCAATTTGTCAAAGAATGTTTGTTTTCTACCTTTGTATGTTTTTAATGCATTATCATACATAGTTTTCTTTGCATTTTGTATTCTTGTAATATCGCCGGATGCCGTCGCCTCTACAAGAGCTTGCACATCGTTTGCCGCAAATTCTATACCATTTGACTTAGCTGCAGATTGAATTAACGTTTCTTCAGGCTTAAGCAATTTCATTGCTGCTTTCCAGTTTGACAAGTTTGCTGCCGACAAGGATATGATACTTTCAAGACGAGTAGTTAATTCCGAACGTTGGTTATCAGTAAGTAAAAATCTACCGCTCTTTGAATTGCTAATAATATAAGTCATTAAATAAACTTGTATTGCTGAGTATTGTCTAGCCTTATTAGTAGACGGAAGAATTTCGCTTGTCAAATAGAAGTCAATAATTTCGTCAATGTCCGACTGAGTTAATGTTAACAAGTAATCTACGTTATCTGCTACGAACTTTTTGAAGTTCATTTGGATATGCATATCGTCTTGTTCAGTTAAATATTGAGTTGTAGATTTAGTAACTTTATTGAATTCGCTTTCAAGTATTCTCTTTAATGCAAGAGGTACTTCCTTTTTAGTATCAATAGTAATTACTTCGTCTGCAATTTCATAAGTAACTGCTTGAACTTGTTGAGTTCCAAGTTTAGCTGCGAGACGTTCATTTTCGGCACGAAGTTTCTCTAACTCTTTGTCCATTTTCTTCTTAAATCTTAACGACTGTTCGGAAGAATAATCATTTGCTCTAACACTCTTACTTAATTGTCTTACTCTATTTTCAAGCTCTAACAATTCCGAAGCTTCTTTTAATCTAATCCTACCTCTTTCGTCTGTTGACTGATAGAGGTCTTTTTTTATGTTAAGATTTGCGTCAAAGATGTCGCCATTGTCTTTGAGGAAACGAGCAATTTCTTTTTTGCTAAGATTTGCTTTTATAGTTCTAACAATGGATTTTATGTTATTTACAATAGCAGTATTAGGACGAACAACTTTCTTGGAAATCGTATTTGCAGTAATTTCAAGCTGGTCAAGTTGTTGGTCATTGAGTTTAGAAACGTCAATGCCGCCAGCCTCTACAATAATTGTTTTAAGGAACATCTTGTTAATATCTTCTTCGCTTTGACCTTCTACATACTTTTTGTATGCTTTGATAAAGTCTCTGTCGCTCATACTTTCAAGTTGTTCACTCTTATGTTGCAAATATCTTGCGGCTTTAGCAGGTCCCATTTCCTTTAACTTTTTAATAAGCTTAGGAGTAACTGCTTTCATAATGTCGTTAATCTTGTCAGTTCTATCACCGTTGTTTAAGATATAGTCAAAAGCATCTTTTGCAGAAGTATCTTCTATTACATCTTCTAACGCCATATCTTCACCAACCGTATCGGATAACGAACGGGTAACTAAAGTAGAACCTTCACCTGTAATTTTCCAGTTAGAAATTGCTGCAATTTTTGCAATAGACGAAATGTAGCCACCTGCTGCAACGGTGCCATCAAAGTATTCCATCCAAAGTTTTCTTAAATACTTTTCGCTAATTTCAAGACTTTGTTTTTTGTAAGTATAATATCTACTTTCAATTTCCTCAAATAGCTTTTTGAGTTTTTCGTCTTTGTTAATTATTTCAAGTACTCCGTCAAATAATCCCGGATTTGCATTTGTAAGTAATGCTTCACCAAAGCCAGCAGATTTAAGAACGGCTCTCATAGCATAATATCTTGACGAGTTTACGATTTTCTTTTGAAGTTCAGCAAAAGTTTTAATCTTGCTGTTCTTAAAGAAAGAGTCGTTAATTAACTTAAATGTTTTGTCGTCAATGTTATCTGCATTTCGCAAGTAGTCCATTACGTCGGCGGTAGTTAATTTACCTGCCTTTAACTTGCTCCAAAGCTCTATTGCAATATCTTCGTCTGCATTTATGATAAAGTTTTTAAGCTTTGTATCCATTTGAGTTCTCTTATACTTTGCAGTATAGCCAAACTTTTCAAGATTTGTGCCTTTTGCCTCGCGTTGAGTTACATAACGTTTAGGTTTTTGTTCAGTAGTTTCGCCAGGCTTTTTAATAGACATACTATCGTAAGAACCAAGTTTTCGTCTATTTGCGGCAATTTTAAGAACATTGTATTTATTAAGTAAATCGTCACTGTTTTCTGCTCCGTCGGACTTAATGACTAAGTTTCCGTCTTCTTCCTCAAAAATAGGACCTACTTCAAAATCAATACCTTGAGAATACAAAGTATCCATTAACAACAACAACGTTTGTTCAGCTTTTCTACTCATACTATCGCCAACTCGAACTGCTACAAAGCTTTTAAGTCCTTGTCTTTGAACTGATACTTCCGGTAAGCTGTCAAAATATTTTACTGCCGTAGTAGATGTGCCGTTTTTAGTTATAGGACCCATAATTAAGTAATGACTCGTTTGATTACTGTCAAACGTTCTTAATGTTCCGTCATTTGCAATAAATACTGAACGAATATTTCCTCTCCAGTCTTCTACTTTAAGTTCAGTAGTTTTATCAAACAATGCTCGCTCAAATACTCTATCGAACATTGAAGTAATATCGCCTACGATACTTTGTCCATGTAATGCAAGTTGACCGTCAATTCTATATGATGCTCCCCAAGGGAAAGTAATTTTAATACCTTTGTCTGCATTTACAACAGTAGGATAAAAGTTTACTAATTGACTCGCATCAATACCGTATGCCGTACTTTCACCGGAAGAATAATATACGAAGTCATTTACAATCTTTGCCTCTTCGTCACTGCCTTTTGCTATTCCTTCAAACAACTCAGGACGATGTTTTCTAACGTCTGCAATAATTTCTTTTTTAGCAGTTTTACTAATAGAAGGAGAGTTTATCCAGTCAGCATTCATACCGAGGTTCATACCGTTTTCTACTTGAATAGCGTGTTGGAATTCGTGCAATATTGCAAAAGTAAGATAGTTATCTTTGCGAGAAGCATATAACTTGTTAATGTAAATAGTATTTTCTTCCGCGTTATACTCTGCAACAATACTTCTGTCGGTAAGTTTAATTTTTACATCTTTTAATCTTCCTTGCAAATAAGTATCTTTAATGATGTCCGATATTTTAGTTTTATCGGTTATCTCAAAACTTTCAGTTTTAAGTAAAGATTTCATTGGACGAATATCTGCAAATGCATATGTTCCGTCGGACAATGCGACTAAGGTAGTAGTCTTGAACTTATTGATAAAATATTCTCGCAAATACAAGAATGCCGAAGTAGAATTAACACTTCCATACTTCATTTGAATTTTTGCTTGAATTTCGTCGGATAACAACGTAGGGTCCACTACTACGTCGTCTATTGACAAGTAAGAAGCTGTAGCAGCATCTATGCTATCATTTAATATTTCCTTTACAATGTAATTCTTTTTTGACGAACGTTCGAGGTTTACTCGTTTATCAAAGTCTTTGCCTTCAATAACTACTTCCGTTTCGGCTTTATATTCCGAGAAACCTACTTGCTTGTTAGTTTCGTATTCGTAAATGCCTAATTTGCCTTGCTTATTATAACGGAATACAAACGAATTGCCACAAGATTGCATAAATTGCGTTTGTCTAAACTTAATTAAGTTTTCTTCGTTAAACTCGCCGTACAAATCAGTAACAGTCTTTTTAATATCTTCGTCTACTTCAGTAGAAGAAAGCGTTTCAATTGTAAGTCCAACTGATTGCAACCAAGCATTAAACGTCCTGTTTGCAATATTCGTATTAGGCATATAAGTTTTACCATCATAATTAGTAGTAAATATACCTTTATACATAACTGCAATTCTGTTCATAGCAGAAGTTCTCGTATCTTTATTGTCGGACTTAAGTCCAGCCAATATTTTATCTTTATCCGATTGTTTTATAGGTAAACTATTTACACGGTTGTTAAGAACTTCCCAATCGGCATCAGTAAGTTTTTTGTAAGTAGTATTGTTAATAACTCTTGCATACAAATTCCTACACCATCTCGTGGCAGCAATTTTACGAATTTGAACTTTAGTAAATACGTCAAGTCTGTAGTCAGCATTAGGCTGAGTCATACAATAGTTATACAACGAAGCGGTCATATTTTCTATGACTGTTGCAATTTTCTTTTTGTAAATCTTGTCACGGAGTTTTGTAGAAACTACTGAACTTTCAATACTAATCAACGAAGTAAGTAATGCATACATATCTTTGTTAGCAGTAGAAAGCATAATATTAAAGAAGCTTTGATTAAACACAAGATTGTATACAGCTTCTTCCATAGTCGCATCGTTTCTTCCTGTAATTTTTCTAAACGTTTCAAGAACAGTATTAAGAACTGCTCCTTTGAATTTACCTTCGGAAATAGCTTTTACAAGAGTTTGTTCAGCAACAGTTTCATACATTGTACTACCGTCTGCATTTTTAGCATAGTTCATAGGAATAAACAACGTATCGTCTACTACTGCAATATTTGCGCCGTCTCTTGTAAGTACAACTCTACGAACGTTACTGTCGCCATCGAATACTTCTTGAATTGCTTTACGAGTATTAGGGTCAATATCAAAAGAAGTTAAATCAGCACCACGTTCTACGACGTCTGCAAGTTGAGTAATGCCTGCCTTTTCAAGCTCAACGACAGTTCTTTGTAAACTGTTTTCTTGTAAATCTACAAGTTTCTCTTTTACAATATGAGCCATAGTAGATACGGACTTGTTATTAAACTTTCCTTCGTTAATAAGTTTAGTAATTTGAGTAAGCACTTCGTTAGCATTTTTGAAACGTTCTTCACCAATTTCGTTATAGATAGAACTAATCATACGATATGCTGCATACATTTCTGTGAACGAAGCAGCCCATTGTTTAGCTTCTTTGCTATCTTTACCGTATTTAGTAAGAACTTGTTTGCCTTTTTCTTGGATATCTACATAGTTTTTCATAAAGCTTTGCATATCCAAACCATATTCCCAAGAAGCAAGCTTACCGAGTTTTTGTGCAACAGGTTCACCTTTCTTATTTAATACTACGTTACCATCTTTATCTTTTTTAACTTGCCCAGTAGCAACTTTCTTTGTAGTTACGATATTTAATGCAGAACCTGCGAACGATGCCAAACCGCCGATAACGAACGAGTCCATCAAGCTTTGGTAAGTAATACTAGTGATGTTGCCAAAGTTTTCATTTACAAGAACCATAAATGCTCTGTCTACTAACCAGTCAGAAGTTTCTTGGAATACTTCTTCTAAACCTTCAGTAACGAAGTCACTTAAAATTCGTTTGCCTGCAGCAGCTGCAAGAGATTTGCCTGCAGTGCTTGTAACTGCTCTACCGAATACTACGCTGTCCATAGCAGTTCCGCCAAGTACTTTAGCAAGACCGACTTCTACGCCCCATTGTAATGCAGATTTTATAGTTGCATTTGCAAGGATGGCGCCGGAAGAAACAGATACGCCTTCTGCAGCCATTTGCTTATACATATCTCTTACGTTTCCGGAAGTCATTGCTTGGTAGAAGATTAAAGTAGAAGTTATTTGTGAAATAGTACTTACTGTTTTAGCTCCAGCACCAAGTCCTTTGGAAATAGCGCCTGCAGCTTTACCGCCTAACATAGAAGGAAGCATTTGGCCCATTGTGCTTGAAACGCCGCCTATATATTTACCTACGTTAGAATAGTTACCGTCTAAGTCACGAATATCAGTATATCTACTTTCAAAGTCTATAATCCAGTCTTGAACACCTAATTGTTCAAAGAAACGCCAAGTATCACTTGCGTTAGTTTCTACAATAGCATCTAACGGATTTTCGCCTCTAAATGCGGCACCTACTCCGTTTCCTATTGCTGCAACACTGTTAGTTAAATTATCAATTTGATTTGCAAGACCATAAACAAATTCAGTTCCTATTGACGCTACATCTCCGAGAAACTTTACGAAACCGTTCATAGAGTCCTTACGTTCTTGCTCTTGTTGGTCAAGAAACTCTTTATACTTTTCGTCGTTCCTACTTTTAATTATAGACTTGTAATAGTCATAGTCCGATGCCTTATACTCTTCGTATTGAGGTTTACCTGATGCATCAAGTACTACATTTCCAGAGTCGTCAGTCATAAGTCTTTTACGAATAGTATCAGTATTAGTTCTGTCTGCAAGTATTTCATTATACAAAGCGGCGACTCTCGTCTTACCGTCTGCATATTTGTAATTGTAATCACTGTAAAACTTACTCTTGTTAGTAATTTTATCGGTGTTTGCAAGAACAGTAATATACTGGTCGAGGTCGCCGCTTCTTGCCATTGACAGCCAATCACTTTCTTGATACCAAGGGTTGTTAGAAAGTATTTTATGAGCCGCTTCGTAGCTGTTCATATAGCTTGGGGTTAATTTTAATGTTGACATATGTTATACTCCTTTATTGCTCTTCGCAAATATTTTGAATATCATTATTATATATTATTTACTTTGAGAAATTTTAATATATAATAGAGAAAGATTAACCTATATATTGAATATTTATATTGGTTTGAAAAATGATTTAATATTATATATTAAAATCATTTATTATAGTAATTTATTTGAGCCTGACGTTGTTTATTTT
>JAFVSF010000126.1 GCA_017503885.1 Clostridia bacterium | reverse complement strand
GTTTGAATTTCTTCACTATCTATTGAGTGAATATTTATAGAAGTTGACACTATTCTTTGCCCACTTACTACCATACTATAATCTAAAACCTTAACAGTGCCACCATTTTCTTCATAATACTGACTTTCAAAAAGTCTTGAAAGGTTTTCAACCTCTATACCTCTTAAAATAAAAGCATCTTCATCAGCCTTGAACAAATAATGACCTTCTTTATACAAGTTAGACATTACGTTTACCATATAAGGGTCGTTTCGTTTACTTGCATAAAATAGAGACAAGTATTCTGTAGTAATATCTACGTATTCGCCTTTTTCATTAAGACCATATACTGCAAATTCTTCGCCGTTTGTCATTATGTAGCCAGAAAGAGTTGCTTCACTTATGCCACCATTGAAAAACCTTTTTACAACAACGGTAAACATAATGTCTTTTTCGTTATAACAATACTCTATCATTACGTCAGTTTGGCGAGAATAACCGTCTTCCTCGCAAATAATCATTGCACTGGTTTTTACCGTTACGTTTTTTAAAACCTCTTCACTTACTAAATGCTCGTAATAATCTTTGCAAACAGCCTCTTCTTCTTTTGGCTCAACGGTATAGTAATAATAACCGTTTTCAGTTTGAATCATATACACGCTATTGGAAAAAACTTCACTGCCGTATACAAAGCCAACTTTGCCTCTTTCTGCAGAGATTACGTCGCTAGTTTCTAACGTGCCAAGCTCAAGTTCGCCAATTTCATTTTTTGAAAGTGCCTTTTTAGAGGTGTAACCCTTAAACTCACAATCTTCACAATGTTCGCTCTCGATCTGCTCTTCATAATACGACTTTGCAGCATCTTCCATAGAGTCGTAAGCCTCACTAGACAAACGCCCTACAAATTTTATAACTTCTTTTTTTGAGGCTTTACACCCAAACGAGGTTGCCATTATACAAACTATTAAAATTAGTCCTATTATTAATTTAACTTTTCTCATTTTTGATACCAAAAAATTTTTATTGGCTATATTGTAGCATAATTCTATCGTTTTGTCTACAAGTTTTTTAATTTATCTAAACCTTATAACGTAAAAAGGGTGGACGATTAAGTCCACCCCAATTATTTTATTTTAAATTACTTTGAAAAACGTTCTTTAGCATGATAATGAGTGTGAAGAAGCTCATGAGCCTTATGAGAATTTGGCTCGCCAAGATAAGTTTCGTAAAGTTCAATGATTTGTGGGTTCTTATGAGAAGCTCTAAGAGCCTTTGATTCATCTTCTTGATAAAGAGCAGCGGCTCTCTTTGCTTTGAAAGTATCGAGAATATCTGCATCTTCGTTAGGAAGGAAACAAGGTTTAACGTATGGTTGTCCACCACCTGCTACGCAACCACCTGGGCAACCCATGATTTCGATGAAATGATATGGGCTATTGCCTTCTCTAATTTGGTCAAGAAGAACTTTAGCATTCTTCATACCGTGAGCAACTGCAACCTTAACTTCGATACCAGCCAAGTTGTAAGTAGCCTCTTTAATACCTTCAAAACCTCTTACTTCTTCAAGTTCAACTTTCTTGAGTTCTTCGCCAGAAAGTTTGTATGCAGCAGTTCTAAGCGCAGCTTCCATAACACCACCGGTAGTACCGAAAATAACGCCTGCACCAGTGTATTCACCAACGATATCGTTATCAAAATCGCTATCAGGAAGTTTTGCAAAGTTGATACCAGAACGCTTGATAAGTTTGCCAAGTTCTCTAGTAGTTAAAACTGCATCTACGTCACGAAGACCGTTTACAGAAAGTTCTGGTCTTTCTTTTTCGTACTTCTTAGCAGTACAAGGCATGATAGATACAACGAACATATCTTTAGGGTCAATACCATTCTTTTCAGCATAGTAGCTCTTTAAGATAGCACCGAACATTTCGTGTGGTGACTTACAAGAAGAAAGGTGTCCTAAAAGGTCGCCGTAATAATACTCAGCATAGTTAACCCAACCTGGAGAACAAGAAGTAATCATAGGAAGAACACCCTTGTTGGTTACTCTACTTAAAAGTTCGGTAGCCTCTTCCATAATAGTAAGGTCTGCCGCGAAGTTTGTATCAAATACTTTCTTGAAACCAAGTCTTCTTAAAGCAGAAACCATCTTGCCAGTAACGAGTGTACCGATAGGCATATCGAATTCTTCGCCAAGAGCAGCTCTAACAGCAGGAGCAGTTTGTACAACTACGTACTTACCAGCTCTCATTGCAGCGTCTACTTTGTCAATTTCAGAAACTTCCATAAGTGCACCAGTAGGACATACGCTTACGCATTGACCACAAAGGATACATGGAGAGTTTGCGAAACTTCTATTTTCAGCAGGAGCAACGATAGTGTTAAATCCACGCTTTTCAAAGCCAAGAACACCAAGTCCGTGAGCATTTTTACATCTTTCTACACATCTACCACAAAGTACGCACTTAGAAGTATCTCTTACGATAGATGGAGTGAGTCTATCAACGGTAACAGGAGTTTGTTCGCCTTGATACATATCGTCTCTTGCACCAGTGAGTTTAGCAACGTGTAAAAGTTCACACTTGCAGTTCTTTTCACATTGTTGACAGTTTTTGTTGTGGTTTGAAAGAAGAAGTTCAACAGAAGTTCTTCTTGCGGCAGTTGCCTTTGGAGAAGAAATAGTAATTTCCATACCTTCTGCAACTGGATATACGCATGATGCTACAAGACCTCTTGCACCAGTAGCCTCTACAAGACATACTCTACAAGAGCCTTTTGAACATTCGCCGTGATTGAAAGCACAAAGAGATGGAATTTCAAATCCACACTGCTTTGCTGCTTCTAATATAGTTAAGCCGGCTTCAACCTCGAAAGGTACGCCTTCAATTTTAATATTAACTTTAGCCATTTTAAACCCTCCGATTATTTCTTAACGATTGCCTTGAATTTACAAGATGCAATACACATACCACACTTAATACATTTATCTTGATCGATAGTGTAAGCTGGGAGTTTCTTGCCTGGAGCAACGTAATCTGTTTTAACGATAGCACCAACAGGACATTGACGAGCACAAAGACCACAACCAAAACACTTATCTTGTTCGATAACGTATTGCATAAGGTTCTTACATACGTGAGCAGGACACTTCTTGTCTACGATATGAGCAATATATTCATCTCTGAAGTGCTTTAAAGTTGAAAGAACTGGGTTTGGAGCAGTTTGTCCAAGACCACAAAGAGAGTTGCTTCTTACGCTTTCTGCAAGTTCTTCAAGTTCTTTCAAGTCGTCCATCGTAGCCTTACCATCGGTAATCTTAGTAAGGATTTCAAGCATTCTCTTTGTACCGATACGGCAAGGAGAACACTTACCACAAGATTCGTCGCAAATGAATTCCATATAGAACTTAGCAACGTCAACCATACAGTTGTCTTCGTCCATAACGATTGCACCACCAGAACCCATCATTGAGCCCTTTGCCACAAGGTTATCGAAGTCAATTTCTGCATCGAGGTCTTCTGCTGTTAAACATCCACCAGATGGTCCACCTGTTTGGATAGCCTTGAATTGCTTTCCATTAGGAATACCACCACCGATATCGTATATAAGTTCACGAAGAGTAGTTCCCATTGGAACTTCTACTAAACCTACGTTATTAATCTTTCCACCAAGTGCGAAAACTTTAGTTCCCTTAGATTTTTCAGTACCGTTCTTTGCAAAAGCATCTTTACCTTCTCTTAAAATGTAAGGAACGCATGCAAGAGTTTCAACGTTATTGATAATAGAAGGACAATCCCAAAGACCTTTTACTGCTGGGAAAGGAGGACGAGGTCTTGGCATACCTCTTTGACCTTCGATAGAGTTAAGGAGTGCAGTTTCTTCACCACAAACGAATGCACCTGCACCAAGTCTTATATGCACTCTAAACGAGAAGTTAGTTCCTAAAATGTTGTCGCCTAAAAGACCGAGTTCTTCAGCTTGCTTAATAGCACCTCTAAGTCTGTTTACAGCGATAGGATATTCTGCTCTAACGTAGAAATAACCGTTTTGAGCGCCGATAGCGTAACCAGCAATCATCATACCTTCGATAACTGCAAGTGGGTTACCTTCAAGGATAGATCTATCCATGAATGCACCTGGGTCACCTTCGTCACCGTTACATACAACGTACTTTTCGCCTTCTGGTTGAGCGTAAGCAAATTGCCACTTTCTACCAGTTGGGAAACCACCGCCACCACGGCCACGAAGACCAGAGTCTAACACTTCTTTAATAACGTCTGCTCTATCCATTTGAAGTGCTCTTGCTAAGCCTTTGAACGCACCAGCACCGATACTTTCTTCAATAGATTCTGGATTGATGCTACCACAGCCGTGAAGAGCAACACGAACTTGCTTTTTGTAGAAGTTGATATCTTCTTGCTTGGTAACCTTTTCAGCAGTAGTTGGATCAACGTATAAAAGTCTTTCGATAACTTCTCCACCGATAATATCTCTTTCGATAATTTCAGCACAGTCTTCGATTTGAACGAGTCTATAAAGAGTGTTTTCTGGATAAATTTTTACGAAAGGACCTTGAGAACAGAAACCAAAACAACCAACCTGGTTGATAGTAACTTTATCTTCTAAGCCTTTTTCTGCAACTAATTTTCTAAGTTCAGCAGTGATTTCATCTGATCTTGAAGAAAGACAGCCCGTACCACCACAAAGAACCATATGTCTTTTACCGTCGTTACCGGTAAACTTAGCGTCTAAACAAGCTGAGCATTTTGCGCTCATTTCATTGAGTTCGTTAAAATTCTTTATCATTTGCTTATGCCTCCATTGCCTTGTATTCGTCAACGATCTTAGGAACAGCGTCTACGGTAAGTTTTGGGTAAACCTTGCCGTTAATAGTAACAGCAGGAGCGATACCGCAAGCACCTATACAACGTAATGCATCCAAAGTAAATAATCCGTCTTCAGAAGTTTCGCCAGGTTTAATTCCGATAATTTCAGAGAATTTATCGATAATTTGTTGTGCACCCTTTACGTAACAAGCCGTACCAAGACATACGCCGATTACGTATTTTCCCTTTGGTTTGAGCGAGAAGAAAGAATAGAAGGTAACAACGCCGTAAATTTCGGCAACTGAAATACCCGTTCTTTCAGAAACGAGTTCCTGAACTTCAAGAGGAATATAGCCGTATTCCTTTTGAATATCGCTCAGAATCATCATAAGCGGAGTTCTTTCGCTAACGTATCTGTCGCAGATTTCGTTAATCTTTTTTGCTGCCGCCTCTTGTAAATGAGCCATAGTAGCCCCTCCTTTAAAGTATAATGTGTATTTGCTCGATTTTTGTCCATAACAAAATAGACTACGAGCCAGTCGTACAAAGTAATTATACAACTTTTTTATTATTATGTCAACGCTAATTATTATTTTTGTGCAATTTAACAACTTGTTTGAGCACCTTTTCTTTAATGGATAAAAAAATCACGGCAAATAACAGTTTTATTACCACTTGCCGTGATTTAGCATATTAAATTGTTTTCTAAAACTTGCTCGCTTTCTTGTTTCTTTGTTCGCACATAAGCGTATTATATACTTTGTCAATAGCTTATATTTTTAACTGTTACGCTTAAAATTCAATTCGCCATAACGTTAAAAGCCCCATTGCGACACGTCGCAAGGGGGCTAATTTTTTATTAGATTATATCTTCTTCCTCTTCTTCTAAAACGTCAGTTACTAAATCTTCTACAGGGCGAATACTGTTGTATTGTGGAGTAAGGTTTTTATAATCCTTAACACCAGTACCTGCAGGAATAAGTTTACCGATAATAACGTTTTCTTTAAGACCCATAAGAGGATCGTACTTGTTGTGAATTGCAGCATCTGTAAGAACTTTTGAAGTTTCTTGGAATGATGCAGCAGAAAGGAATGATTCTGTAGCAAGTGCAGCCTTTGTAATACCTAAGAGAATTCTCTTTGCGATTGCAGGTTGACCACCGTTTTCAAGTACCTTGCCGTTTTCTTCATCTAAGGTTAAAAGGTCTACGCTTTCGCCTGGTAAGAATTCGGTATCGCCACTAGATAAGATTTTAACCTTTCTAAGCATTTGGTTAACGATAATTTCAATGTGCTTGTCGTTAATGTCAACGCCTTGGCTACGGTATACTGATTGAACTTCCTTTAAGATATAGTCTTGAACAGCCTTAAAGCCTCTAGTCTTTAAGATAGTTTGTGGGTTTACTGAACCACCAGTAAGAATAGTACCTGGATCTACGATATCGCCAGTTTTTACTCTTAAATCTGCACTGAAAGGAATTACGTAGTCTTTAGTAGAGCCGTCTTCATCAGACTTAACGTATACGTGACGGATACCATCTTTTTCTTGAACGGTTACTACACCACTGTGTTCACAAACTACTGCCTCGCCCTTTGGTTTACGAGCCTCGAAAAGTTCTTCAACTCTAGGAAGACCTTGTGTAATATCGCCCGTTGTTGCGATACCACCGGTGTGGAACGTTCTCATTGTAAGCTGTGTACCAGGCTCACCGATTGATTGAGCAGCGATAATACCAACTGCTTCGCCGATTTGAACAGGGAGTGAGTTACTCATGTTCTTACCGTAACACTTAGCACATACGCCGAACTTAGACTTACAAGTAAATACGCCTCTTATTACTACTTTTTCTATACCAGCATCGCAAATTTGCTTTGCTTTTTCTTCGGTAATCATCTCGTTTGCAGGAACGATAACCTCGCCTGTAACTGGGTGAATTACGTCAACTGATGCAAATCTACCGTTAATTCTGTCTTCTAAGCCTTCGATAATTTCGCCCTTAAGACCACGAATTGCCTCGATTTCCATACCCTTTCTATCGCCACAATCTTCTTCTCTAATGATTACGTTGTGTGATACGTCTACTAAACGACGAGTAAGGTAACCAGAGTCAGCAGTCTTTAACGCCGTATCTGCAAGACCTTTACGTCCACCGTGAGAAGAAATGAAGTACTCAAGTACTGTAAGACCTTCACGGAAACAAGATTTAACAGGAATTTCAATAATTTTACCGTTAGGGTTAGTCATAAGACCACGCATACCGGCAAGTTGCTTAATTTGGTCGATAGAACCACGGGCACCCGAGTCAGCCATCATCCAAATTGGGTTGAACTTTCTAAGGTTAAGTTTAAGTACGTCGGTAACGTCAGAAGTTGCTTTTGTCCAAATATCAACTACTGCCTTATATCTTTCGTCGTCAGTTAAAATACCTCTATTGTACTTTCTTTCAATAGTGATAACCTCATCACTAGCCTTGTCGATAATACCTTTCTTCTTTTCTGGCACTTTTATATCGAATACTGAAGTAGTGATTGCGGCAACGGTTGAATATCTATAACCGAGTGCTTTGATATAGTCGAGTGTTTCAGCTGCACAAACAGAACCTCTTGACTTAAAGCAAGCGTCAACAATTTTCTTTAATTGGCTCTTACCAACGAGGAAATTGATAACGAATTGAAGGTAACTGTCTGGATCTTCAGGATTTCTTACACTGAATTTGCTACCTACGATATCTTGTGGAATACCTTCGTTGAAGATAATTCTACCAGCAGTAGTCTTGATTATACCACTGTGCTTGCTTCCGTCTGGAAGTTCAACTTCTCTACGAACGTAAATTTCGTCTTGACACCAAAGGTGCTTGGTTTGATATGCCATCAACGCTTCCTCGCAAGAAGTGTAAACGCTTGGCTCGTATCTAGTAACCTTAAACTGTCTACCAGTATCAACTCTGGTTAAAGTACAGCTTACGATAACGTCTTTAATTTCTCTTTCTTCTCTAGCGTAAAGACCGTTTTTATCAGCCTTTACAACAACGCTCTTTTCAGCGTATATTTTATCCGATGGCTCGAAAACAATCTTCTTTTCATCATAGAACTTTCCGTCTTCGCCGATAACGTATTCGTTGAATTTTTCATCGTAATATTTACCGTCTTCTCTTCTAGTAATAGTAAGATAATATCCACCGAGTACCATATCTTGAGAAGGTGACATAACAGGCTTACCGTCAGAAAGTTTTAAGATGTTGTTTGATGCAAGCATCAAGAATCTTGCTTCTGCTTGAGCCTCAACTGAAAGTGGAACGTGAACAGCCATTTGGTCACCGTCGAAGTCGGCGTTGAACGCACCACAAACGAGTGGGTGAAGTTTAATTGCTCTACCTTCGATAAGTATAGGCTCGAATGCTTGAATAGAAAGTCTGTGAAGGGTTGGTGCTCTGTTTAAAAGAACTGGGTGATCCTTAATAACGTTTTCAAGAATATCCCAAACGCATGGTTTCATTCTTTCAACAGTTCTCTTTGCACTCTTAATGTTGTGACAAATATTTTGTTCAACGAGTTTCTTCATTACGAAAGGCTTGAAAAGTTCGATAGCCATTTCCTTTGGAAGACCACATTGATAAAGTTTAAGTTCAGGACCAACGACGATAACTGAACGGCCAGAATAGTCAACACGCTTACCGAGAAGGTTTTGACGGAATCTACCTTGCTTACCACGAAGAATTGCAGAGAGTGATTTTAAATCTCTGTTGCCTGCACCAGAAACTGCTTTACCACGTCTACCGTTGTCGATAAGAGCGTCTACAGCGTCTTGGAGCATTCTCTTTTCATTTCTTATAATGATTTCGGGAGCACCGAATTCCATAAGTTTCTTTAAACGGTTGTTACGGTTGATAACACGTCTATAGAGGTCGTTAAGGTCAGACGTTGCAAATCTACCACCGTCAAGTTGAATCATAGGACGAAGTTCTGGTGGAATTACTGGAATAACGTCTAAAATCATCCATTCAGGACGAGCGCCACTCTTTCTAAAAGCCTCGATAACGTCAAGTCTCTTAATAGCCTTTGCACTCTTTTGACTGTCTGGATTTTCGTTGATAAGTTTTCTAAGGTCTGCACTTTCTTTTTCAAGGTCGATAGCCATAAGAAGGTCTTTAATTGCCTCTGCACCCATACCTACTTTAAACGACTTTTCGCCGAATTGTTCGCAAACTTCTCTATACTCTCTATCGTTAATTACTTGCTTATAAGCAAGGTCGGTAGTACCTGGATCTAAAACAACGTAACTTGCAAAGTAAATAACTTGTTCAAGTTGCTTAGGTCCCATATCGATCATAAGACCGATACGGGAAGGTACGCCCTTGAAATACCAAATGTGTGAAACTGGAGCAGCGAGTTCGATATGACCCATTCTCTCACGTCTAACCTTAGCACGTGTGATTTCTACGCCACATTTTTCACAAATGATACCTTTATATCTAATTCTTTTATACTTTCCACAATGACATTCCCAGTCCTTAGTAGGTCCGAAAATTCTCTCGCAGTAAAGACCGTCTCTTTCGGGTTTTTGCGTTCTGTAGTTAATGGTTTCTGGGCGAGTAACTTCGCCGTAAGACCACTCCCTAATCTTTTCGGGAGACGCAACGCTTATCTGTATTGAATTGAAATTGTTAAGTTCAAACATTTAATATTCCTCCCGTATTAAACTTCGTCGTCATCGCCGTCAAGGTCGTCAAGATCGTCAAAATCGTCGAACAAGTCGCTTGATTGGAATCCGTCGTCTTTATCGAATGCGTCCTCGTAATCGTCAAAGATAGAGCCGATTTCTTCTTCGAAGGTTTCGGTTTCTTCTTCGTTATCAAATCCAAGGTCAACGATATCGATATTCTCTTTCTCTCTATGATGAACAGGCATATCGTCCCCGTCGTCAGTGAGATCTTTGAGGTTAATTTCTTCGTGATTTTCAGTGAGAACCTTCATATCAAGAGCAAGTGATTGAAGTTCTTTCAAAAGAACTTTAAACGACTCTGGAATACCAGGTTCGGAAATATCACTGCCTTTTACAATAGATTCATAAGTCTTTACTCTACCTACTACGTCGTCTGACTTAACGGTAAGTATTTCTTGAAGAATATGTGATGCACCGTACGCTTCAAGCGCCCAAACTTCCATTTCACCGAATCTTTGTCCGCCGAACTGTGCTTTACCTCCAAGAGGTTGTTGGGTTACTACCGAGTAAGGTCCTACTGAACGTGCGTGGATCTTATCATCAACTAAGTGGTGGAGTTTAATCATATACATGTAACCTACGGTTACTCTGTTTTCAAAAGGTTCGCCAGTTCTACCATCGAAAAGTTGAATTTTACCATCAACTTCGCCAAATGGGTTAACGAAATGGTTTTCTTCTAAAAGTTCTCTAATGTCGTGCTCGCTCGCACCGTCGAATACAGGAGTTGCAATCTTCCAACCAAGTTGTTTACAAACGAGTGAAAGGTGTACTTCTAATACCTGACCGATGTTCATACGAGAAGGAACGCCGAGTGGGTTAAGAACGATTTGAAGTGGAGTACCGTCTGCAAGGAAAGGCATATCTGCTTCAGGAAGAATTCTTGAAATAACGCCCTTGTTACCATAACGTCCCGCCATCTTATCACCAACGGAAATCTTTCTCTTTTGAGCAATATATACTCTTATAAGTTGATTTACGCCAGGTGAAAGTTCGTCTTTGTTTGCTCTAGTAAACTTCTTAACGTCTACTACGATACCACCCTCGCCGTGAGGAACACGGAGAGAAGAGTCTCTAACTTCTCTTGCCTTTTCACCGAAAATAGCACGGAGAAGTCTTTCTTCTGGAGTAAGTTCAGTTTCGCCCTTAGGAGTAACTTTACCTACTAATATATCTCCACTGGTTACTTCTGCACCTACTCTAATGATACCCTCGCTATCGAGGTCTTTAAGTGCGTCTTCACCAACGTTTGGAATATCTCT
>JAFVSF010000125.1 GCA_017503885.1 Clostridia bacterium | reverse complement strand
ATGGGGTATTCTGATTTAAAGTTTATTAATAATACTGGTGGTGTTGTTTTTATAATTGCAAAAGTTGACGGAGATAATATAACCGTAAGCGTGTATGGGTTAAAAACTGATTTAAGTTATGAAAGAGAGTTTGTCGTGTTAGAGAAAATTCAACCACCTCAATATTTAAAAACCCCGTCAAGCGAGTTGAAAGTAGGGGAAGAAAGAGTGGTAGTTTATCCAAAAGAGGGGCTTATAAGTCAAGGCTATTTGAAAGTTTATAAAGATGGAGTTTTGATAGATAAAATACCGTTAAGTAAAGATAAATACGCACCACTGCAAGGAGAGATTATTTATGGCGAAAGTGGCTCTATAAGTTGATTTTTGTATGAATTTTATTTATTATTGCTAAAATAAAAACCCCGTGATTTTAATTATATAGCGATAGAATTTTATCACTATTTAACTAAAATCACGGGGATTATTATTTAAACTTAAAGGCTTTCTACTTTAACCTTAATTTTTGTCGTAACTTCAGGAAGGAATTTAAGTTCGATATCGTACACGCCAACGCTCTTTATTGGGGTTTTTAAAAGAATTTGTTTTTTATCGATATCAAAACCTAAAGCAGTTAATTCGTCTGCAATTTCTTTAGAGTTTACGCTACCGAAAACCTTTCCGTTTTCGCCACATTTAATTTTGCAAGTTACCTCTTTATTTCTGAGTTTGTTTGCAACTTCCATCCAAGCCTTTATTTCTTCTTGCTTGTGGTAAGTTTCTGCCTTTTTCTTGTTGTTTATAGCATTTATTTCGGTTGAAGTAGCCTCTACTGCAAGTTTCTTTTTAAATAAACAGTTTCTTGCATAGCCGTCGCTAACCTCAATTATTTCATCCTTTTTGCCAGTGCCTTTTACGTCTTGTAATAATATAACTTTCATGGCTAAACTCCTTTACTTTTTTTCTAATAATATTTTAACCTTTTTTAACTTAATTGTCAATACTTATCTAAAATTTTCACTGCTTGTACATAATAAGCGTTTATTGATATGATTTTTTATTATTTTATCAAATCTTTGATAACTTCGCCTGCGATAATAAGTCCTACTACGGACGGAACAAAGGCAATGCTACCAGGGATTTGTCTCTTTCCTTCGGGTATTTCAATTCCCTGCGTGTCGGTAATTTTTATAGGCTCTTCTTTTGAATATACTACCTTTAAGTTTTTAATTCCTCTCGCTTTTAACTCTCTTCGCATAACTTTTGCAAGAGGGCAAACGGACGTTTTGTAAATATCGGTTACTTCAAACGCCGTTGCATCAAGTTTGTTGCCTGCACCCATTGAACTTATAATAGGAGTGCCAACATTTTCTGCTTGCAGACAAAGTTCTATTTTGCCAGTTACCGAATCAATGGCATCGACAACGTAGTCGTAAGAAGATAGGTCGAACAGGTCAGCCGTTTCGGGCGAGTAAAAAACCTTATGAGTATTTACAGTTGCGTTTGGGTTAATAGACAAAATTCTATCCTTAATTACGTCGACTTTGTCTTTTCCTACAGTGTCAACTGTGGCAATAATTTGGCGATTTAGGTTTGAAAAAGATACGCTGTCATTGTCAACGACGTCAATTTGTCCAACTCCACTTCTAGCAAGAGCCTCAACAGTATAGCCACCAACACCACCAACGCCAAACACTATAACTTTAGATTTATTAAGTTTTTCAACCCCGTCTTTACCTATAAGAAGGGCAGTTCTTGAAAATCTTTCCATATTAATTCTTCTTTTCAAAATTTTTATAAAATATATAAGATATAGTTAAAATGCCAAGCAAAATTGCAAGGTAAGGAGCAAGGATTTTCATACCCATTTTAGCAGTTAGAATGCCCATAAGCGATGGGAAAACAACTATTCCTATAAAAGCTGATACCATTTGTACGCCCATTGCTTTTTGGGAGTTTTTTTCGCCGAAATGCTTTGGTGTTAAAAAACTAAAATTAGGGTAAAAAGGTGCAACTCCAAGACCAATTAGCAGTAGTGCAAACACAGCAACGAAAACTGCTTTTATTGGTAAAAGTAGGCCTATAACACCAATACCGATAGAAATTAGACCTAAAACGTTGATTTTATTTAAAGAAAATTTGCTTGATAATACGCCAGACAAAAATCTTCCTAACGCTAAGCCGACGTAGTATAAAACAAGGTAAAAAGCACCGTCGCTTTTAGAAACTTCTTTTACGTCTACAAGATAGGTCGTTGCCCAAATTCCGGCAGTGACCTCTATCGCACAACAAGCCAAAAAAACTAAACAAACGGGTATGCAAATAGGCGTTTTTAAAACCTCTTTATAAGAGCCGTAGTCTACTTTTGTTTCAATGCTATGAGGTTGTGTTTTGTCGTGAACTTTCCAAAGAGGAAATGAAGAGAGAAGTATAACGGCAATAAGGAATTGAATAATTGATGCGTATCTATAACCCCATCTCCAAGTCATAAAAGAAAGTGCAAGAGACATAAGGTATGGACTTAATGCCACTCCAACACCATAGAAACAGTGTAAAAAATTCATGTGGGAGGCTTTGTAGTGAAGTGCTACGTAATTGTTGAGCCCACTATCAACAGCACCTGCACCGATTCCTAGAGGGAAACCTAAAAGAATAAGCATCCAAGTAGCATTTGCAAAAGACATACCAAGTAGTGCTAAAGCCGTTAAAAGCGTAGATATGAACGCAACTAATTTAACACCGAATTTCTCAATTATTTGAGCGCTAAAGATGCTTGATAACAACGTAAAACAAGATATTGGCGTTGTTATAGTCCACGCTACGGACGTGCTAATTTTAAGTTCTTCGCAAATGGCTGGCCAAGCAGAGCCAAGAAGAGAGTCAGGAATACCAAGCCCTATAAAGCCCGTAAAAATAACTATTAGTAATAAAGTAGCCATAATGAAAGATCTTGAAACGTATAAAAAGTGAACGGCGAAGCGTTTGGCTTCGCCGTAATTAAGTTTGCCTATTACTCAGCTTTCTTTGCTTTGTATTCAGTGAGGGCTGTTGCAAGTTGGTCTGGGCAAGAAGTGTTAGATCTACACTTGATTCCAGAAAGAAGAGAAATTACTTCATCAACAGGTCTGCCTTGAACAAGTTTTGCAATACCTTGAAGGTTGCCACTACAACCACCGATAAATTTTACGTCTACAACCTTATCGTCTTCCGTTACGTTGAATAAGATTTGTCTGCTACAAGTTCCTTTAGTAATATAAGTTAACATATTTACTCCTTTATTTGTTTCGGCTAATCACGCTTTGCTTTTTGCGTTGCACACCGTAATGTTGCTCGTTTATTTTTAGTCAACCAAAACGTCGTACACTGTTGCGTAAACGTTATCGGCTTTTTCTTCCCATTTTTTATAAATACTTTTTGCAGTCGCTCTATCTGCAACGACTAGTTTTAATTCTAAAATGGGTTGAGATGGTTCTACAATTTTAAGATATACCGTATAAGTGCCGTCTTTATTCATAAAGTAATCGGCAACTCTCTCTTGACGTTTTCTATACTTGTTACGATTTTTCTTAACGAATATAGAAATCTCTTCTCTTAAAGAAGAAGGAATTTGCACGTAGAAATCTGCCAAACAAATTCTTCCGTCTGGAGTTATACTGTAAAGAGGTTCGCCTTGACTTGACACGTTGTAGATAAACGAGTGACTAAGCAAGGTTGTAAGTAGAGGTTTGCAGTCCATATAATTTATCCATTGATTTGCCGAACTGCACATGTCTAAGATGGTATTTTCCGATAGGGGAACTTCCATTTTGTCAAAGACGAACAATAATATTAATTTGTTAACAAAGGTATCGCCTTTAAACTGCATGGTTTCTCCTCGGTAAAACGAGGCTAAACAAAAAGTTTAGCCCATTATTTTCAATACTAATTAAATTTCAAATTGCTTAAGGTCTTGTAAAAGGTCATCACAATCGCTAGCGTGAATTTCAACGTTGATTGGGTTAGAAAGGTCAAGACTGAAAATTCCGAGAATTGACTTAGCGTCAACAACGTATCTATCACTACGAAGGTCGATATCGTAAGAATATTTTTGTACGATTGAAACGAAAGCCTTTACTTGGCTTGCCATTTGAAGAGAAATTTTAACTGATTTCATATTTTTATCCTCCTAATTTGTTAAGTACGCCTTATATTTTTAGCGTGCTATTATTTTTTTTAATTTAACGTTTGTGTTAGAGAGTTTGCCATATTTTTATCTCTAGATAAAACAGCCAACCTCTTACTTATAACATTATACATAATAAAATAAAAAAAATCAATAGTTTTACCGAAAATATATTGTGCTAAAATAGAAAATATGATATACTATAACTATACTATTTGCACAAAAATCACACTGCAAGTAGGTCTATAAGTTAGTTTTTAAACTTTTAATGAGGTTTATATGGTTACGTGCAATCAATCAATTCAAAATTTTAACGAAAAGATGTCTAATCTCGTAAATTCCAAGTTTATAGTTGCAGAGAAAAAGATAGCTGAAGTTTTAATTTCTATTTCAGACTCTATTCTTTTGTTTGAACTTTTTAAACACGTATCCGAGGACTTTGATTATCAAACTGTAAAAAGCGTGTGTTTTGCTCACGACGTTCAGGGTAATGGATATTTCAAATTACCTAAAAGTGATGTCGACGTCTTGGCTTTAGGATTTGCTGTGTTATCTGAAATAGACAGTGGGGCAATTGATATTATAGATTTATGTAATGAGTATTTTCCAACGGTTGAAGGTAAGCAAAGAAGTTACTCTCTCTTTGCGACGCAATTTTTAATTCCTTTCCAACAAACTGCTTTAAAATTTGCAAAGGCAATGGTGGAAAATCAAGGCTTTAACGAAGTTAAGGAAGAAAAATCAATACCATTAGAAGAACAAACTGAAAAACAAGCGAACACCGTTGAAGAAAAAGAGTTTACCAAGCAGAGAACGGTTATAGGCTGCGAATATATTGAGCAACTTAAAAGGCAGGCTGTCGAGATTGCTAATACTTTGAAAAGAGGGCGTGAGCCGTATGATGAACTCGCCTTTATATTAGAAGAATTGCAAGAATACGTCAATGCTAGAAATTTAAGAGGAATAACTCTTGCAGTTACAGCATTAAAACATGTCAAACGTGAAACGAAAAAAGTAGACGTAAACCTAGATAAAATATCTAAAATTATAGGGGCTGTAGTATGAGTGAGAAGAAAATTGCAACTGAACAAATTTACGACGGAGTTGTAGTTAAACTTAGAAAGGATAAAGTGTTGACCGAGCGTGGCGTGGAAACTTATAGGGAAATTATATCGCATTCGGGTGGTGCTTGTGTTCTCGCTGTAAAAGACGGCAAGGTTTTACTTGAAAAGCAATTTAGATACGCTTATGGCAAAGATATTTACGAAATACCTGCAGGCAAACGAGATAAAGGTGAAGATTTTTCAGTAACAGCAAAGCGAGAGTTAGAAGAAGAGACTGGGCTCATACCCCTTAATTTAAGAAAAATAACTGAAATTTATCCTACACCAGGTTATACTGATGAGGTTATAGGCATATTTTTTGCCGATAAGTTTGAAGAGGGCAAGTTGGATTTTGACGATACTGAAGATTTAACTTCAGAGTGGGTGGACATAGGCGAGGTTTATAAGATGATGGAAAAAGGGGAGATAGTCGACGCAAAGACGTTGATTGCCCTTTTATGGTATAAAAGTGGGATGAAAATATGACGAATCTTGAAAAAAGTGCAAAAAAAGATACGGTCAGTATGATTGTTACTATACTTTTATACGGTGTAGGAGCAGCGTCTGTCCCGTACGTATGGGTATCTAACCTTTTAGGTGGGGCAAAAGAGGTTGAATGGACGGTTGCCTTTTTGCTAAAAACGCTTTGTGCCGTACTGCCTGTTTATCTAATATTTCAGTTCGGCTTTAGTAATATGTTTAAGATAAGCAAAGGTAAAGTGAAGGCGTATTTGCTAACGCTCCCTGCTTTTTTGGTTATGCTAAATAATTTGCCATTTGTTCCTCTAATAATGGGCAATATGTCGATTAACGGCACATTTTTGCAATTTTTAACTTACTTTTTATTTTGCCTTTCAATAGGAATTTTAGAAGAAATTACGTATAGAGGATGCTTGTTGCCGTTATGTGCGTATAAGTGTTCAAGAGATAAAAAAGGCTTGTTTTGGGCTGTTGTAATAAGTTCTGCATTGTTTGGGGCATTGCACCTGTTTAACTTGTTAAGTGGATTTTCTCCTGCCGTATTTTTGCAAGTAGGATATTCATTTTTAATAGGTCTCGTTTGTGGTTTTGCCTTAATTGTCAGTGGAAATATTTATTTGCCAATAATTTTTCACGCCATATTCGATTTCGGTGGTTTTCTACTTGGCGAGGGTTTGGCAATCGGCGTGCTTTGGACAATGGAAAACGTTATTTGGACACTTTTAAGTTCAATAGTGTTGGGTGTATTTATCATTATAATTTTTATAAAAAAAGATTTTTCTCTCGTCTATGATGATTGGAATTTAAATAGGGTGGAACAAAGTTTAGAGGAAAAGTAAATGAAGGCTGTAGTTCAAAGGGTTACCGAGGCTAAGTTAAGCGTTGGTGGAGATTTGATTTCACAAATTGGTTTGGGTTTTGTCGTGTATTTTGGCGTAGCCGAGGGTGACGACAAAGAAAAGGCAGATTTTCTTGCTAAAAAGATAGGTGGACTCAGAGTTTTTGAAGATGAAAACGGAAAGATGAATTTAGGTCTTAAAGACGTGGGTGGTAGCGTTTTGTTCGTTTCGCAATTTACTCTTATAGCAGACGTGTTAAAGGGGAATAGACCAAGTTTTTCTTCTGCAATGCGTCCCGATGGTGCAAACGAGATATACCTTTATTGTGCTGAAAAATTAAGAGAGCAAGGGCTTGAGGTTAAACTTGGCGTGTTCGGTGCAGATATGACTATTGAACAAAAAAATCAAGGACCAGTTACTATAATTTACGAGGTGTAAAATGTTTGAGGATAAATTGACCGAACTTTTAACTAAAGAGGGTGCAAGCCTAGTAGGGTTTTCCAATATAGGAAAAAGCCCAATAGAAAATCAACCCGAATTAGTATACGCCGTAACCCTCGTTTATAAGCTTTCAGATTCTGTTTTAAAGACTATTGAAAATAGACCTAGTATGTCATATTTTCAACATTATAGAGCAGTAAACGCAAAACTTGATAGTCTTTGTTTAGATGCAGTACGCTTTATTGAAAGTCAAGGTTACAACGCATTTCCAATCGCTGCTTCACAGTCAACAAATGAAGATAAATCGGCTTATAGAGGGGTTTTTGCTCATAAAACGGGTGCTTGTTTGTCGGGGCTTGGTTATATAGGTAAAAACGCCTTGTTATATACAAAAGAGTTTGGTAGTAAAGTAAGACTTGCTACAGTGCTTACAGATATGCCGTTAGAAAGACAAAGAGAAATTATCAAAGATGGTTGTGGAGATTGTGATATATGCAAAAAGGCTTGTCCTGCAGGTGCAATATCAGGTATCAATTTTGAGGTTGGGATGAATAGAGAAGATTTCTTTTCAGCTGAAAAATGCTCTGCAAATATGAAGACTTATAAAGATATTGGTAGAGGGGCAGTTTGTGGTATTTGCATAAAAGTTTGTCCTAAAAATAGATTGAATTGAATAAAAAACCTCCGTTTGTGGCAAAATCATAAAACGGAGGTTTTTATTTATGAGTAAAAAGAAAAAACATCCCGTTATGAAAATGACGGAAAAAGATTATGAAAATTATATTATGTCGTTAAAAGACGAAAAACCGCTAAAAGCTATTGTGCCCAAGGAAAAAGAGGATTGATGTTGTTGCATAATTTATAAAATCGTGATACAATAATTTCCACGAAAAAGGTGGGGGAGTTATGGTAAACGTTTTTGAGGCGAAAACTAGAAAACAAATGAAAAAATTTGCAAGGTTTCCAATTCTATTATATAAAGGCAACCCTTATTACGTACCGTCGTTTATTGTCGACGACGTAAATATGAAAAATAAGAACAAGAATTTTTCTGCCGAGGGGTGTGAAGTTAGGTGTTTTTTAGCCGAGAAAGATGGTAAAATAGTGGGAAGAATTGCTGGGATAATCGTGCACGAAAGCAATAAAAAATTCAACACTAAAAGCGTTAGATTTTCTAGAATTGACTTTATAAACGACTTGGAAGTTGCACGTGCACTTTTAAAAGCAGTTGAAGATTTTGGCAAGGAAAACGGTATGGAAACCATACACGGACCGTGGGGTTTTAATGATACCGACAGGGAGGGAATGCTTACCGATGGGTTTGACCAACTTTCTACTTACGCTACCAATTATAGTTACCCATATTACGTTGAAATTTTAGAAAAACTAGGCTATAAGTCCGAAAACGAGTGGGTTGAATATAGATTTAACGTGCCGACATTAGATCCTAGGTATAAAAAACTCGCTGATATGGTGCAATCAAGGTACGGATTTGAGGACATAGCAGAAACCTTGACTTTAAAACAGTTGATTAAAAATTACGGCGATAAATTTTTTGATTGCTACAACTCTGCTTACAAAGATATTGACGGTTACGTAGATATAGTAGGAAAGGTTAAGAAAAGTGTTTTAAAACAATTTGCTAGCGTAATAAACGACAAATACTATTCCGTTATTATTGATAAAAAGACAGATAAAGTAATTGCCTTTGGTATTGCAATTCCATCGATAGCAAAAGTCCTTCAAAAACACAGGGGGAGTCTATTAAGAAGTGCTATTGGTTTAAAAAGAGTCATTTCTAAACCAAAGGCACTAGAACTTTGTATAGTTGGCGTGCATCCAGACTATAGAAGAAAAGGTGCTAACGCTATGATTATAAATAGAATTTGGACAAACGTCGTCAAAGATGGTATAACCGATATCGTTGGCAATCCAATGCTAACTACCAATTTAGACGTTTTACAGCAGTGGAAAAACGTTCCTCATCAAACAATTAAGCATAGAAAGACTTTTTTAAAAGAAATTAGTGAATGAAAAATGGCTCTATCACAACTCGTGACTGATATTTAAAGGTTTATCTATTTCGCAATACTAGTCCTTTTACGGCTTTTTGCAATTCCGATTACCAACAAGGTAATTCCCTTGCAAAAATCTCGCAAAAATCCCGTCTTGCTCGTATCTAACCCTTTAAATTTAATCAGTCATACGT
>JAFVSF010000124.1 GCA_017503885.1 Clostridia bacterium | reverse complement strand
GTCCATCACCAATTTCAAGACTTACAATAGCTTCGTCGGTCCAAGTAAAAGATGCGGAGCCATTTGTATGCCCACCATTTTCAACGCCTTTAAGTTCTCCGTATGGTTCAGGTTGAACGTAACCAAGTATAGCTTCAATTGCATCAATACCAGTTCTAAACTCATCCGTTAAAACAACTTTATAAGTAGCCGTAGTTCTAAATGCATATTTAAGGGTTTCAAGCGAAATCGGAGTACCGTAGTCGTCTTCCGAAATAAGGGTCCAAGTCGTACCATTGTCGTATGACTTATAGATTTCTAACGTTTGAATATGAGAATCAGCATCAACACTTTCTGTAACATTGATTTCTAATTTCTTATCTAACACGTTTTCCGTTAAAGTAGCGGACGGTGCATCATTAGAAATAACAATTTGGAATTTTTCAGACACGCCAAAATGGTTGATGGTTTCTACCGTATAACGACCACTCTTTTCAATAGAGTAAGTTTCAGTTGCAAGGAACTTACCAAGCACCTCTTCGTTTTGGTCGTAAACAACAAACATTGCAAATGCATCTAAGCCATCCGAAATACTTACAGTGATACCATTCTTGAAATAATATACTCTATCGTATACAACTAGGTTGCTTACACCCTCGCCAACGGTATAATGAATGTCTGCTGCGCTTCTTACAACGATAAGTTTATAATCGCAGGAATTACCCCATTCATCATAAACCTTAAGGTCATGCTTGCCTTCTACGTCATATATATTTCCTACAAACACATCACCGTCAATTTCGGTACCGATGTTTTCACAGAATTCGATAGACGACGCAAGAATTTGTTTTGCATCGGAATACTCATAAAGTCTTTCACCCTCCAGCGTCATTGCGGGTTCTTTTTCCCAGTAGAAATACGAGTTAATACCAACTTTTGCATATTGAGCAATAACTTCGTTTAATCTTTCTTCTGTAAAATATGCAACTTCAGCATCGGGATTACCTTCTTTTTTGTAGATGAAATAAGTACCGTTTACTGCATTAACGCTATCTTTGGCATCCATTGCAATACCAGTATCCCAATCTTCATTGTGCCAGGTGCCTGTTTTTACAAATCCATTTTCTCTAGCAAGAGCAAACTCATATGCATTTTCATAGTTCATAAACGCATAATAATCCCCCGCTTTGTCATACGCTTCGTAATACTTTTGTTGTAAAGTTTGCGTAAGAACGTTTACTTTTTGAGAAGCAAACGACGTTTCCCAAACGTTTCCAGCAGCGTCCGTACATACTACATTGTAAACACCAGTGTCAATCGTATGGATTGTACTGCCTTTAGTATATGGTTTACCGTTAATAGTTACACGTCTTACAGGCGCATATACGTCAGGATCCCCATCAACCCAATCAATCACAACGTCGCCATTGGTCACATTGTTCTCAACGTTTGAAATCGTTAACGGTTTTTGGGTTTTATCGATTACAATCGTATAGTAGCCAGTACTATTACCTGCCGCATCAACTCCATAGAATACATATTTACCAAGCTTGTAATATTCAACGCCTGACATATACTCGACGAACTCATCGCTTCCTGGCAATTTAACAAAGCACTCCTCTTCACACTCAAAACGGATATGCCATCCGTTGGTATAACTATTGTTGCCAATTTTTACATCGTCAACATAAAGTTGAGCCGCTGGGATCTGTCTATTAAGCGTAACCGTGTAAGTTGCTGATTGGTTCCCTGCTCTATCAACCGTATAGAATGAATATTGACCTTCCGCAGTGTATTGAACACCAGACGTGTAGCTGGTATAAGAAGTAGCTCCTGGTAATTTCACGTAAGTTCCAGCTAACCCATATTTATCGTATGGAACGAATCTAATATAACTTGCATTGGTTGAATGCCCACTCGTAATAGATGACGTTCCACCGTACAAAGTTCCCGTAGGTCTAGTATTATCTAACGTAATACTTACAACTGAAGATTGGTTGCCAGATTTGTCGATCGTATAGAAATAATACGTACCCTCGGTAGCAAGTTGAGTTCCACTTGCATAACTGGTATAGTAGGTTGCATTAGGCATTCTTACATAACAATTCGAAACACCAGAAGAGCCGTCACCTGCAACGTATTTGATATACGAAGCACTTACGTAAGCACCACTTGATTTTGCAACTGTCCCTGCATAAAGCGTTCCAACAGGCGCCGTTTCATCATAATACACTTGATATTCTTGAGAAATATTACCTGCTCTATCAACCGCTCTAAACGTATACCAACCGTAAGAACTAGAAAGTTCCGAACCTGCCGTATAACTGGTCCACGAAGTAGAACCAGGTTTCTTTACTTGATAGTAAGAAACCCCGCCTGTATCCGTAGCCGTATACTTAATAGGTTTATTGGTATATCCACCGTTTGCGATTGTAGAACCACTAGAGTTTGTTACTTTGCCAACAGGTGCAACCGTATCAAGATAAACGCTTACAGTACTATTAGAGTTACTGTAATTATCTTGCGCATAGAAATACCACCAACCGTTATTCGCTTCTGTTGCTGCAACTGAATACGAAGTAGCAGAAGTTGAATAATACGAACTATAGCCTGGCTTCTTGTAGTAGATTCTATACGGGCTGTAATCGCTAATCGAGTATGTAATTTGTTCGTTTACATAACTACCGCTTGAAATACTCGTTGTTCCTTCTTTCAAGGTATAGGTAGGCGCTGTTTTATCGATTACAAATCTATACTTATACGTATATGTTACTCTACTATAAAAAATATTTTTCTTATAATCCGCAACATACGTCAATTCGTATTCGCCATCGGGAAGCGCACCCGAATAAAGGGTTTGACTAGAACTACCCGACAATGTTTTGGTCGTATAGCTATAACCATCTTTTGTGAGTTTGAAAGATTGATGATTTGATACTGCACTAACCTCAACTTTAATGTAAACGTAAGTCCAGTTCAAAACCTTATCGTTATAAATTGTTCCAGTGGAACCATTCTGAGACGAGGAATGCATATAGATGCCGAAATTACTCGGACAACCATCTGAGTATCCCCCGCCCGTCGAATAAGTTCCGTAAGTTTTATACTTTGCGGAGCTGGACGTTGCAGCGTTAGCCGTTTGAATATTTAATCCAATACCAAAAAACGCTGCAATCGCCATTATTGCACAAAGTAAAATCATGTAAAATTTTCTTGATTTAATATTAGTTTTCATATGATATTTACTCCTTATTACTTAAATTAAACTGATACTATTAAAATCTGATACTCTAAAAACTATTATCGAGGCATTGCTATATGCACAATTACACCCCAAAGACGGTTGGTTGTGGGATTTATCTCCAATATGCGCACAGACACACGTGCACCTCTTGGCGGTCGCCCACGTTTCGGATAATAGCAAAGACAATCAATACCTTCACCAAGGTCTACAAAAACCCCACTTTCATTCACCAAGCTTACAGTACCAACATAACAATTGTCTACGCTATATTTCCTTGTTACTTTTTCATAGGGGTTTTCTCTCGCCTTTTTAACAGAAGCTTTGATCTTAATATTCTGCGGGTCCGTCTTATCAATTTCAAGAATTTTTACGATAATTCTTTGCCCTGTTTGATAATCCAGTTTCGCATCCATTAATCTTTGATAGCTAAGCTGTTTTAGCGGAATATAAGTTTCTACCCCAAACACTTCAACGAAAATTCCTGCTCGTATAACCGATACTACGCGCGCTTCGGCACAAACATCCGGATATAACAAATTGTTCCCATCCCTATCTTTGCCGAAATAATATAACTTTCGTTTTACTCTCATTGCATCTTTGCGACTAGCTACAGCCACTCCGGACTCTTTATCGATTCCTTTAACCATATAATCGATTTCAGTTCCCAACCTTTTTGAAAGCAAGTATTTCTGAACTTCTTTAGGATTAAGCCCTCTATAATCATTAGGTTCTTCAACCAATTCCAAAGCAGGAATTATTACCTTAAAGACTCCATGATAAATGACTGCAAAAGATTCGTTACCGTTCTCCGTGCTTTCTACGCCTTGAATTACTCCCGTGAGAAATCTTCCACCCTTGAGAGATTCCAAAAGGTCTAACAAATCGTTTTGAGCTTTATCTTCTTCTGTTTCCACTCTTCTCTCGTTATCAATGGTTACAACATCACGCATCGGTTTTACGAGTGTTTGCTTTTTTGCCACTTTCTTAGCAACACTGACGTCCTCTTGCGTTTTTTCAGTTACTACGGTTTCGGTTTCCTGCGTTTCCGATTTTTTTACCCTTTTCTTCTTTTTCTTTTCAGGATTAATATCTTCTACCGCTTCTTCTTTGGCCTTAGCAACTTCTAAAGAACCACTTTTCTTTTTCGGTTTCACAGTTTCCTCCTCTTCGCCAGAATTCTCCATGGCATTCAAGGGTTTTTCTGTCATTTCCGAATCAGTTTTTGTGGTTTCTTTCGAGTCGATTTCGCCGGTTGATATCCCTTCATCAATTTCCCTATCGGTTTCGAGAACTTGATTGTTTTCAGAGAATTCCCTCCCCGGGTGAACGTCTTCCTGGTGCGGTCCTGTATCGGTTTCACTCTCACCGATAATTTCCACTCCTTCTGTTACCTGGGTCGTTGCTTCTCCTGTATCCCCAAATTCAGTTTTAGGAATTGGGGCGTTTTCTTCCTGATTCCCAGACGCCTCAACGTCTTCATTCTGTGCTTCTAAATCAGTTTTGGGCGGTTCGCCGAATTCTTCGTATCCGGGCGAAGGGGTTTCCTTAACCGTTTCAGTTTCACAGACTCCAACATCGGAAGTTTCTTCCTCAGGTACCTGAGAATCATTGTTCTCCAAGACAATATCAGTCTTGGTTTCGCCGACATCAGTCGGCAGTGCGTTGTTCTTCTTAGCTGTCATTTTGACACCTCCTTAAAAAAATTTTTATTATAAAAATAACGTCCGTATCAAACGATACGAACGTTAGATTTATTTGAAAATGATAAAAGCACCAACCACTTGGCTGATGCTTTGATGAAAAAATTATAGGAAATAATTTTACTTAAACTATTCCCTAATTCTCTTTACTTATTAAGTTATATTTTGAAATCGGCAATATCAGTACAAAGACCATTTGCATACGACCTAGCCGCCTTATCCATTGCCTCGTCAAATTCTTCATCTGATAGATCACCTAATGCAATAGGCGTATTCATCGACGAAGAAATTTCAAAAGGTATCTTTCCTTGTATCGCTATTTGCTTTAGATATATTGTCATAGCAGTTGACATTGAAATACCGAGCTGGTGCAATACTGCTTCTGCCCTTTCTTTAATCTCGGGTTCTACCTTTGTCATAATGTTTGCAGTTCTTGCCATATCTAAATTTCTCCAGTAAACATATTATAACGCTTATAAAAATGTTTCGTAATTACGCATACCGTATAAAACACGTACTACTTGTATTTCCTTATCCCTTATACGATAAAACGCTATGTAGTTATTTACTACCAACTTACGCAAAGATTTGTCTTTAACATATTCGTTATTAATAAACGGACAACTTTCGGGAAAAGAGCAAATGTTATCAAACGCCTTCTCAAAATCGTTAATCTGACCAATTGCTGCCGTCGGATTACAAAGTTCAACTGCAATATAGTTAAATATTTGCTCCATATCCAGCCTAGCCAAAGGGTAAATTTTTAGCTGATATTTATTATTTTCCATACTTGGCCCTCATCGCACCGAAAAATTCAGTTCCATTTACAGGCGTACCACCATTTTCTATGTCGTCTAAACTTGCGTTGATAAGAGCCGCCGCTTGCATCTTTGCAAACATTTCTTCATAAAGTTTTACGCTCATCATAACAGCTTCGCCATATCCGTTTTTAGTTATAACGATAGGAACGGAACTTTCTTGACAAGTTTTCATAATACTTGCTGTGTTTTTAAGTTCATTTACAGGTAATATTTTAGGTAAAGGTTGAGTCATAATTCTTTCCTCCTATTACTATTATATTCTTATTGTGGTCTTATTATACCATAATTTATACCTAATGTCAATATGATTTTAGTAATCAAAGAAAAAATTTTTATAAAAGTGTTATATTGACAAATCTTTTATCGCGTCTGATTTATGCAAACGCTATCTATATTTTTTAATGCGCTACTAGGTAGGCAATGCCTTTAACCAAATACGGACAAGCCACCAAAATAGCAAAGATTACGATAAGCCCAATACAGTAATTTTTCACCATACGCTTGGCTTTTTGTTTGTCTTCTGCTTTGTATGCAAGGATAATCGCTATACCCATTGCTATACTCCACATCCCCGCTGTTGCCAAAAATATCATTATCATATAGGGAGAATACTGTTCAATAAGGTCGTCTACAAACTCCGACACCATTACATACTGATCCCCAAAATATTCAACGTACTCATCACCACAGATTTCACATGTATACGTTCGCTTCGTACCATTATCTGTTTCGGTTTCTGTAATTACATAGCTATGTCCTTGACAAGGGATTGTTTTGTAATACTCATCCCCACAAGTCTGACACTGATGGACTCGGGAACCGTCGTGATGACAATCTGGCATTGCTCTTACCCATGTAATGTAACTATGTCCCAGTGCGTTTTTAATATCAGTTTTATAATCATAACCACATTGAGTACATACATGTCTGATAAAGCCATCCGCTTCACACGTTGGCTCTACTTGCTCTGTATAATAATAGTGTCCAAGTTCACTTGCTGTATAAATTGTATAGTTGTTTCCACATCGAGTGCAAACGTAATGCGTTCCACCTTTTTCGGTACAAGTTGCATCAAAATCAGTAGAAGCATAATTATGTCCTAGTGGAGAAACGTAATCACTTATGTAACTGTACCCACACGAAGAACACGTAGAAACAGTGTATCCTCTTTCCACACAAGTCGGTTCTACAATTTCACGATCGTACTTGTGTCCCGTTGCCGATTTATAATCTCCTGTGTAGGTGTAATTACAAACCGAACAAACGTAAACAGTATAGCCTTGAGTCGTACAACTTGGCGGATAAACAGTTGAATGATAAGTATGTCCCTTTGCTGCAACATAGTCACTATGATAATAATCGTTACAAGATATACATTCGTAAACGGTATAACCTTGAGCCGTACACGTTGGAGCTACTACTGCACCTTTTTCATAGAAGTGCGTTATTTCTAATGTATATGCATTGGTTCTTTTCGTTAATGAATTTTCTATAACCAAAGAATAACTTCCTTCCTCGGAAATCCACACCCCTTTTGTATAACCCACACCATTTAGTTTTGCCGTCACGTTAGAATCAGTCCACGTAGCATACACTCTATTATCAGTATTAGATTTCACAATCGTGGCTACAGGGATATCAACTTTTAATTCAATATACACCGTTGCCGACGTATTACCTAATGCGTCCTTTGCGTAAAAATAATATTTACCATCAGGACTGGAAATTGGAATTGTCATACTGGTTTGAGAATAAGCCGAATAGGAGGTTTCCCCCGGTTTCTTATAGTACAGCGTTACCGAACTTAAAGCATCTGTTGTCGTAACTGTAAAAGCCTTGTTCACCGTTTCTGAAAATTCTGCTATATCACAGCTAAGAGTTGGCTTATCGTTATCCATCAGCACAGTATAAGTGCTTGAAAGATTTCCCGCCAAATCCACGCAATAAAATGAGTATGAGCCACTAGCCGTCAACGAAGCCCCGTTAGAATATTGCACGTAACTGCTTGAACCAGGAGCTCGAACGTAACATCTTGATATTTCAGACGTATCCGATGCTGAATAATATATTGATGACGCTGAGGTTTTTCCACCATTAGAAACAGTTGAACCATTAGCATACACGTATCCCACAGGTGATGTAGAGTCTAAGTATATTGAAGATTCACTAGATATATTTCCTTGCTTATCAACTGCCCTAAAAGTATACACGCCGTCCCCAGAGGTTCTAGCGATTGTAGAACCATTAGTATATGTCGTCCAAGAAGTAGAACCTGGCTTCTTATACTGTACGTAGCTGACACCTTCGCCTTCATCCGTCGCCTTGTAATAAAAGGCGTTTTTGTAATAATAAGACGTTATCTTTGTTCCACTAGAGTTGTAAAAAGCACCTGTTGGCTCAAATATATCGTAATGAATACGCTGTGGTGCTGGATTATATATGGTTTCATCATATAAAAAACACATATCTTCCAAACTAGCGCTTACGTTCTCATCTTCATCCAAATACGCCAAGTTTTTAAAACGTATATATACAAAATGATTAGTTGCATCATAATACAAAATATCATAATAGTTAGAATATTTGCTCCAAGCATAATCTCCATCATATGAATCTTCTCTATTACAAGCCACACCATCAACAAAGTATATTTGACAACCCATCGATGCTCTAAATGAAATTGATGTTATATAATCGTTAAAATCATCTGGATCTACGTAAGCCCTAGGACTGAAGCAGGATATTTTATATACATATTTTTCATCATCTACTGTAATACTACTTGGAACACTCGAAAATGTTTTCGTAGTGTAATCAATACCTGCTGCATTTGCCGTTACTACGGATGACGATATACCAATAGCAAACAACGAGCAAATCATTAATACCAACATAGTTATTATCAGGTTAAACCTTTTACTTTTCGTCATTTTTTACCTCCAATTGAATGTTAAAAGCGCCCGCAAAAACGGACGCATTCTCTTTGTTTTTAATAAAAAAGACCAACGAAAAATTTCCGTTAGTCTTTAATCTTTGCACCTTATAGTGCTTTGTTCTTAAATTGTATTATCTCTATAAATTTCGAATTTGTCAGCGGTGATTGGCTTTGCGAGCTGCCGTGTTTCGATAAATTCGTCGGTTACGATCACAAGGAACTGCTTTCCGTCACGAGCCACCAAATTGCTTTCTCGCATCTTTAATCTTTGCACCTAATGTCATTTGAACACCTCCGTTTTTGGTGCTTTCAGCTTACCTAATAAGCCGCCAAAAAGCAATAAACTTGTGTAACATCCTTGTTACTTTCCGTAACAATTTAACATTTATCAAAGCATACCGACAAATTGGAATTTATATAAATAAAATCCAAATAATTTTAGATACGATGTGGCAGCCACCGTGAGCTAACATTGAATAACGCAAGCCGTATTTTCTGTATAACCAGCCAAACAGCAAACCCAAGCCGCCATTCAACAGGAAGCATCTAACGATTATCATTGGTGTCAGCCCCAATAGCTGTGCAGTTGCAGGTAAGTGTCCTGCAGCAAACCCAAGCGCTGCAATCACATTCGCCACAACTAAAATTGCGACCGTCGGCTTATCATACTTCTTTCCGAACAATTTATGAAGAACAAATGCAATTAGCGACATCCAGAAAAGCCTTAGCATCACTTCTTCTATAATCGCGCCGTATGTCACGGTTGCCAGCAGATATGGAATCGTCGGTTTTACTGCATAAGACTCCATAATTGCCTCCGAGTAATGCCCGAAGAACAAGATATCGGGCAAAATCAAGGCAAGGCCGCCAACGACGGCAACGGCGAGGGTAATGAGTAGCGGCTTTTTCGTAATCGATTTTTCATCTTTCCAAAGCCCTGTC